>DQXH01000028.1 GCA_011043415.1 Thermoprotei archaeon
ATCTTACGATATAAAATAGGTTTGGGGATGATTAGGCTCGAAAGGGCTGATATATGATGACTGACACCAATAATGACCCACGCCACGTTTAGATGATCCTCGCCAATTTACTATAATATACTAGTATATTCCACTATATCTTTTAATTTAAAGCCTGCCTAGGGTAACGACCCTCTTATACACTAGATTAACAACCATATGAGGAATATGGCCATTATCCCAGTTATATATATTCCATCGAATGTCCCAGCTCCCCCTATACTTACGATTGGAGAGCGTAGTCTAGGGATCTTATTTAAATTTAATATATCGGCTCCGACCAAGGTTCCGAGTGTACCCGAGACATATGCTATGATAAAGGGGTTAGTCTTAATATAGATGGGGTATAGGAATAGTGATATTAATGCAGTTGATAGCGGGGGGATTAGGGATGGCGTGGCTATACCTAACCCCTCTATAGGCCTTGCAACCGAATATACAATTATAGTCACTAATGTAAATGCAACTAGTATCTTTAAATATGCTATAGATACATTCGCCTCATATCTAGGTACTACGTTAAACAATAGGTATAGGGAGAATAAGACTGGTATTAATGCACCGCCTACATTAACCGTAACTATAGTTTTAGTCCCATACCTCACTTCAGGTATATACCATCTTACACCGAAGAAGGAGATCTCCCTATACACTACTATAGGCTCTCTAACCCTGATCTCGCCGACACGTATGTTAATGTAGCTACATATTAGGGAGGCTATAAACACGATTAGGACGACTATCGGAGATACCTTCAGTGAGTAGCTGAATATCCTCCATGCAGTAATCATGAATGGAAGCAGGAGTATCGTGATGAGGAACATGAGTATAAAATAGAATATGGATATCGGCCGGAAAATTATAACCTGCCTATCCTCCTTACTCATATCCCTACCCATTCAAGCCAGTTATATTCTTAATATTCTATCAAGTATGATATAACTTTAGTTAATCGACCTAAATTATAAATTGTTTTCTATAGGTTTGGTTAACGTCTTCAAAATGTCTTTGCAAAAATTTTTGAAGGATTAAAAGGGAGATAGTCTTTTAAACCCATTTAACACCAGTTTAATGGAATGATCGGGAGGTTTGTACTCGCGGGATTCGAGGGTAAGGATTTGAATCTAAGTGATTTGACTGGTAGGGTCGTCGGGGTTTACGATGATTACCGCGGGAAGATTGGTAGGGCGATAATCCATGACCTGATTAAATCAGAATATAATTTCATACTACATGACTATATGGGGGTGTATAGCGGGGTTCACGAGGATATACATAGGCTATTCATAGGCATTGATATACAGATACCTATATTCAACTATCCAGAGGAGTTGGATTATCCCTCAATATATGGGGATATCCTCTACGCCATCCTTGTGAGTCAGGGGTTCAAGGAATTTAGGTGGAGGACTGTATTTGCAAGGGGGTTGGAGGAGGCTATAAAGAGGGGTGAGGGTAACCTAGCTTCTATAATTAATGAGTTAAATGTAATTAAAAATGAGTCTACTGGGGTTGAGAAGGAGGCGTATACAATACTTCTTAATATATTGAAGTGCCTCTTTACAGAGTCTGATATAGAACTTCTATCTAGGGAGAATTACATTGAATATAAAGACCTATGTAATAAGAAGGTTGTACTTGACTATACGACGATAAAATCTCCCTTGGGTAGACTCTATATACAGTCTCTAAATAACTTCCTAATCACATTAAATATAGAGTGTTTTCAAGTCACTCCCTATAGTGACTACATATATTCAGCGAGGAATGTGATAAAGTGGATCTACCCCATTAAACCATCAATATACTTCATCGAGTACTTTAATCGGGATGTATTTAGATTCTTCGATATCATTATAATGCCTACTAGAGATTATACGGCTATTAGAAGGTTTATTGCTAATCCATTATACGAGGGTATATCAAGCGACTATACATACGTTGATGACTATATAGCGACGTTTCTGAAGGTGCCGGAGATAAGGCTTATACCCACTAAAAAATCTCCTGAGTGTATCCAGCTCGGTGAAGAGTATCTTATCCAATATAATGATATTATCAAGAAGATTCTATCTATCGTGCTTGAGAATGGTAGGATTAGTATAGACGGCTTATATATACAGTCTGGAGTCGATAAAGGCCTGTTATATAGCTTAGTCGATAGGCTATGGAGGGATGGTTATTTAAAGAGGATTGTAGACCGTGGAAGTATAGTATATCGAATTAGTGTAAAGGGTATGAAGTTCTTGAAGGGGGTGGGTTAGATGCTTAAGAGGTATATTATAGACTCTATTCCAAGGTTGAATGAAGTGTTTATAGGGGGCCTTAGGGAGGAGGCTATGATCCATATATACGGTGCTTTCCAGACTGGTAAAAGCCTGTTGACTATACAGATTCTATACGAGATGGTTGGCAAGAACTTCGGTAATGCATTATATATCGACACAGAGTCATCTATACTAAATAACTTTGGAGATATATGGCTGGATAGATTTAGAGAGAGGTTTAAATATGACGTTAAGATGGTTAGAGTCGGTATAAACAAGTATGTTAAGGTTAAGGGCGGGAAGAAGAAATTTATAAGGGATGTTCAAGCCGTTATCCAAGATGACTTATCTGACCTGGGTATTGAGGTGGAGCCCCACCTATTAAATAGAGTACTACAGATTCTCCTGCCAGGCACAGAATTATATCCATATGAAGATTACAGGAAGAATGTTATATACGTCTTGGATGGAGTAGGTATAGACTCGATGCTAAAGATCCTGGATGTAGATGCTGAGGTTATGAGGGTAGGGGATAAGATGGAGGTTAAAATTAAGAGTTATGGAGACTTATATTCATCGCCATTATCACTGTTTATAAATAGATATAAGGTTAAATTCATCGTACTAGATAGCTTAGGGTCGTTGATAAAGCCGCTCCTATCATCGCTCCAAGATCTACCTGCTAGGGCGAATATAACTAATATCATATTAAACTCACTCATGAGACTTGTATCCAAGTATAATTTAATCGCCTTTGTATTGAATCACGAGTCTAAAGCGCCTATGAAGAACTTCCATACATTCTATGGAGGCGCCTCCGTCGGATATGGCTTCAAATATAATCTGTATTTAAAGAGGGTGGATAAGTCGGTTAGAGAACTTGTAGTCTATAGAGCTCCGCATCTACCAGAGCTCAACTGGAGTATTAAATTATCTATCGACGAAGGTGGTTTCCATGAGTATATGGAGGATTCTAAAGAATCTAGTTAAAAACTTTTTCCTAGTATATATTCTAACAGGTATATTTTTCCTATTTTCTAGGGAGTATGCCTACATATTCTTCATACTAGCGATTCTAGCTATGTTCCCACTAGTTATACTAGGTAGGTCCATGATATTCAATATTAAGATATACTTGGCGATATTCAACATATTAATTATCCTATATAATCCATATCTACTTATCCCTATGATGGCAGCGGCTCTAATAATTCTGAGATATAGAGACCTCTACCTAATGATCAGAAGAATTTTAAGGAGGTATACGAGGTGGTTAAATGATCGATCTTAGTTATATTAGAGATACTATTTTAAGGGAATGTAGAGGGTTGTGTGAAGGTAATTTAGTTATAGTCTGTAGAGAGGATATCTCCATACATCTGAATATAAATGGCATGTGGTATACAGATGAGTTATCTAGAGATGATTTTAAGGGTTATGTATATAGAAGTGTGCATCAGACTGATAGACTATTAGAATGTAAACCTAATAGAATAATAATATATAGTTTCAGGAGCGGCGATAAGTTAGTCTCGGTTTTAACCTCATTTAAGACTAGTCTTCCACTCTTTAGAGGGGGTTACCTGGCGAAGACGATATATTCAGCCGTCGCCGACGGCCTATACATATCAGTTAAGACAAGTTATATAAATGAAATTAAACTAGACTATCCGGTTGAATCAATAGTTAGATCTATTAAACCGATACTAATATCTGGATATAGATCTGGAGGTATTTCGGGTATTATCGACCTAAAATATATTGACAGTTACTCCATTATAGATAGTATCTTTAAAAAGTTTTTTAATGAGGATACGTTGCTAGGCTATTTCATAAATCTAAATAAGTTTCAGTTGCATCCTAGGAATATGATTAGATTCGGCTACTATATGGATGGTGGGAGGTTTGTAGAGTTTCCATCTAATTATCTATCGAGTAACTATATTTACCTGATTAGAGAGTTTATCAAGCCTAGTCTAGTTATATCAAATACTGATATAGACTTCTTTAACCCACCATATGTTAAACTTGATTTATCGACTGGAGAGAAAATATTATACGTTGGTGGTCTACTTGACTGACTTAAATAATATCTTTAAATTAATTGATAATAGCAGAAATAACATCATCGATCTACTATTGAAGTTAATTAGATTCGATACGTCTAATCCACCTGGTTATACGACTGAGATCGTCGAGTATATAAGGGAGTTTTACGATGGGATAGGTTTTAGGTCGAGGATTATAGAGGGTTTTAGGGGGAAGCCTAATTTAATAGTCGATAATAACATAGACGGCGACACCCTCTTCATCTATAATGGTCATATGGATGTAGTTCCAGCTACTTCAATCGATAAATGGGTATGCGAACCATTTAAAGGATGTATCTCAGAGGGCTTTGTATATGGACGTGGGGCAGCTGATATGAAGTCTTCACTAGCAACTATTATGTACGCCTCTAAAGCCATTGTAGAATCTGGATATTCATTTAAGAGGAGGATCGAGTTCCATTTTGTAGCTGATGAGGAGGTAGGTGGATTATACGGTACGAAATATTTAGTGGAGAAGGGCTTTGTTAAAGGTAGATATGGATTAGTGGGCGAAGGTTCTGTAAGGAATAATGTAATTTATATTAGGCCTGCTGTGAGGGGGGGTGTATGGGTAAAAATTAAGTCATATGGAAGGCCTGGGCATGCTAGCAACCCTAAGAGTGGTGTTAATGCAGTGTTGAATATGGCTAGAGTGTTAGATTATATAGATAGGGAGTTTAAGCTAGATAAATTATATAGCCACCAGATACTCCCTCCTCCATCAATATCACCAGGTACGATGATTAAAGGCGGGGTTAAGGAGAATGTAATCCCAGATTACTGTGAATCCACATCCGATATCAGGATAGTACCTGGAATGGGTCCAGATACTGTTTTAAATCATATAAATAGTTTAATTAGTGAGTTGAAGATGGTATATCCCGAGATCAATACTGAATTAGAGCTTGTCAAGAGTATAGCGCCAGCTGAGATACCATTAGACTCTCCAATCATAAAGTTAGTATCTAATGCAGTCTATGAAGTATCTGGGTATAAGCCTGATTTCCTAGGTGGGACTGGATGTAATGATGCTACATACTTGATTAACGATGCTGGTGTAGAGGCTATATCAGGTTTCGGGCCTGGGGACGGTGCATTAGGTAATATGCATGGAATTAATGAGAGGGTTTCTATAGATATCCTAGTTAAATTTACAAAGATATATGCATCTACATTAATTAAGGTGGATAGCTTGGATGGATAGGATATATTCATGTATAAAGTTTTATAGAGGGTATCTCATCATCGAGGAGGAGTCTGGATATTTAACAGGCTTATCCTATTCATCTAGATGTGAATTCGGCGAGCCATCCACCAGCCTATCGCATCGACTGAGTAAACTTATAAGTAGATATGAGGAGGGTTTCCCCATAGATTTCCGGGGAATCCCTATCAGCTTCAGGTATGGAAGTGAGTTTGATATAATGGTTTGGACTGTAGTTAGGAAGATTCCATACGGAGGTTTAAGAACATATAAATGGGTTGCGGAGAGGGTGCTAGACTCAAGGTATTCAAGGGTTGTAGGTAGATCACTATCTAAAAACCCGATTTTAATAGTCGTCCCATGCCACCGTATAATTAAGTCAGACTATACATTGGGAGGCTTTACGGATGGGGTTGAGTTCAAGAAGTATCTCCTTACATTAGAGGGTCATGATATTAGGGATAATAAGGTTATAAGATGATGTCAATCTGTTAATATAAGTTTGAGGCCCATATTTTATTAGGTGTTTAATATGGTTCTCGAGACGAAAATAGAGAAGACTATTGTAGGTAGGTTGTCTGAAGGTATGGATCTACTGGAATCTCTTAAGAAGGTCGTTGAGGAGCATGGGATTCGAGGTGGGGAAATTAGTTTAATCGGTTCGTTGAAGAAGGTTAGGGTAGGATATTATAGTAGGAGTGAGGGTAAGTATATTGTTAAAGAGGGTGAGGGTTTCTTCGAGCTCGTCTCATGCATGGGTAATATAAGCTGGAGGGATGGGGAGCCGGTGGTACATATTCATATGGCTGCGGCATCTCTAGACGGTAAAATATACCTAGGCCATGTACTCGAGGGGAATATTGTAGATGCTACGGTTGAATATGTGATCCATGTATTTAGGGATGGGATTGAGAGAAGGTATGATAAGGAGACCGGGTTATATCAGTTGAATGTATAGTATGAAGAGGATACTATTATTAAGTGGCTTTACATTGGATGAAATAGTCTTCAGGGGGTCTACGGTATATAGGGTTGGAGGGCCTCCACAC
>DQXH01000122.1 GCA_011043415.1 Thermoprotei archaeon
ATTAGACGGTTATTTATAAAAGATATCGATTTATAATCTATCACTCGAGTATAATAACACTCCACCTTTAATCATTTTGTTTATTCTTCCTTTCAATCTCCTATATTCATTTATTTTATATATATGAAGTTCAATCCCCATTAGATTTAGCTCTATTCTAAGCCTTCTATATAAATTTCTCTTCTTTGAATCATGCACCACTAGGATATCTATATCACTTGATGCAGTAAATTTTCCTGTTGCATACGAGCCGAATAATATAGCAAGCTTTATATTATACTTCTTACCCAATTCCTTAAATTTCCTTTTTAAAGTTTCTATTATATAGTCTCTATCGTATCGTGGATAGAATATTTTTACAGAATTTGATGATCTCCTCCGCATATTTAATCATCCTCCTAGCCTCTCTAATTGTATATCTCTGGCTAGGTGAGCCTGAGGGGTGTGCATTAGGGTATCTAGATGGGATATACACCTTATCCAATTCATATGCATACTGAATTAATTTCTTAGGTATCTTAATTGATTTAGATAATTCATTAAGTAGATCTGCGACTGAGTGGCCCCATACATCGATATGCATCTTCTGAAACACGGCTTTAACAGCTTTTTCTGCGGCTTGTTGGGATGAGAAACATGCCCAGTTATAGAAGCCATGCTCCAAATCATTCTTAGCATGCTTTAAATCCCACTCAGCCTCTCTAATCCAGTCTTCGCTTCTCTCCATATTCCTCGATTATATAGATATCTATAATTGTAGATAAAATAAGCTACTGTACTGCATAAATTGTCTATAGGCCTTCTTTATGGAGGATACATCAATGTTTAATTTTATTCTATTCATTTTTATAATGGTATGGATAACGATGAATTAATAGATTTGATCGATGAGTATATAGAATTCATCAAAATGTATAGTAATAAGGGCTATCTCGATTATAAGAGTCAGATAAAGTTGTTTAAACTTTACATTGATATTAGGATCGGTGTGAATAGGATTTTAAACGATATTCTGAGTGATATTAAGAATAGTATTGACGATAATGACTATAATATCCTTCTAGATAAGATTAAAGCTTATTACACGGCACTTAAGCAAGTATATGAACTCTTGATTAGGATTGAGAATCAGGTTTCACTGATTCTAACTGGAGACTATGTGATATATAGCAGTGACTCAAGCAATATCGAATTTAATTAAAGCTAGATACCTCTATTGTATTTTATAATTTTAACGCGCATCACCTATATTCCTGATATAGTTTTCTATAACTGTTAATAGATTGATCTCATTGATGCCCTCATATATCTGTAGTAGTCTAACGTCTCTTAATAGTTTTTCAATACGTATATCCCTCATATATCCAGGTCCTCCATATATCTGTATAGCGTCCATAGAATTCTCAACAACTATATTAGATCCATATACTTTAGCTAGGCTAGAGTCTAGGGAGGATATGAGTATATAAGGGGTTTAATGCCTGAGAAACTTCCGCTACTCAGTGTTAAAATATTACCTAGTGTAGAAAAGGTAGAGCCGTATATAGTCCAGTTAATACACCAGTATTCTAAGACGGAGATTCTAAAGGATGGAGAGGGTAGGTTGAGGGCCTTGACTGGAGGGGCCTCAATAAAGTTAGGTGGATCCGATGAAGATCCATTAAATAATATTAAGGTGACTAGTATACTAGGCGGATTCTATATAGAGTTTGATACGAAGCTTGGGTTAGAGAGGATTTTAAAGGAGCATAAGTAGCTTATCCTCATATAAATGAGTCTAACGTCTTAGACTCGAATCCACTAAACAATTTTTTGAATCTCCTCGCATTCTCAAGCATATCATGATCATTATTAAAATATACATAGAGCTTATCCGGCTTAAGAGATAATATCTTATCCTTAATTTCATTCAACTCGTCATCAGTATAATAGTGCATATACCAGTCTGTCCTACCATGCATCCTTAAATATATGGCTCCACCTGACTTAGCTATGTATGTAGTCTGAGGAGAATCTACACTAACATATATAAATCCAGCTTCATTAGAGAAGTCTACTATAGACTCGTTGAAACAGGATTCATTCCTAAATTCTATAGCTATCCTACCAGGTATATTGACTCTCTCAACGAAATTCTTTATTCTAAGTAGATTCCTTTCACTACACCTGAGATTTGGTGGGAGCTGAATAAGGTAGAAGTCAATATACTTATCTAGTGGATTAAATAGGTTAATGAATTTATTCATTATATCCACAGCCTTCATATCAAGCCTCCGATAGTGTGAGATACTCCTATGGACTTTAATACTCCATCTAAATACCCTATCTAATGGAGTCTTCCTAGCCCAAGCCTTAACTTGATTAGGATATGGGAAGCGGTAGAATGAGCTATTTAACTCGATACTATTCAATCCACTATAATTTATATACCAGTCGAATCCATCCGGATTCCAAGTATACATCCATCCAGAGGTCCCTATATATACGTCCATCAAGAATTAACATTATAATTATTATAAAAATGATTAATACGTTCTAAATCTATTTTAAGAAGGGAATCAAGTTTATTTAACTGATTCTAGAGTATATTTTTATAAATATCAACCTTCTTAAATGAATATGGTGAGAGTTCTTGGGCAATCCATATAGATGGCTTGGTTGGAGGAGGGAGAGGGAGGTATATAAAATCTGTATAAAGCATTTTGATAAGATTTATGAAGCTGTAGAGGCCTTGGAGAAGCTCGTCTTATTCTTCCGTGATAATGATAATGAGAGGACTACAGACTATTTCGATAGATTATTTCATATTGAGAGGGAGGCTGATGATATTAAAGAGAATATCATAAGGGAGTTGTCTAAAGGTATTATACACCCTATTGATAGAAATGATATAATGAGGCTTATATGGACTGCAGATGATATCGCGGCTTTCGCGAAGGCTGCAGGCAGGAAACTATTATATATTAAGCCTGAAAACGTGCCATTGGATATACGTGATAAGCTTCATAAGATGACTGAGATGGGTAAGCGTGGGATGAATTATCTTAAGGAGGCTTTAAATAACTTGATTAAAGATCCTAAGAAGGCTTTAAACGATGCTAATAAAGTTGAGAGGATGGAGGAGGCTATAGACGAGTTTAGGGATAACTTGATCGGAGATATATTGAAGTGGGCTGATGAGGTTAATAAAATTAGCGACTGGATAATTATTAAAGAGGTTTTAGAGGATATTGAGCAGATGTCAGATTTCATGGAGGATACGGCAGATATTATAAGGGGTTTAGCCGTTACAAGTTAGGAGACGCCTAAGAAATATTTTATAGCTAGGTATATCGATGCAGATAATATTATAGATACGGGTACGGTCAATACCCAGAAACCTGCTAGTAAGGTGACCGTCTTTTTATCGATATTCTCCCTCCCCCCAGATGCTAGTCCAACACCTATCAATGATCCTCCACTCGCCAGTGAGGTTGAGATAGGTAGTCCGAATCCAATGAGCATATATGGTAATGTTGTAAATAGATATACGACGAGTGCATTACTTAACTCGGCTGCAAAGCCTGTCAATACATCCAGCCTAGTTATCTTGAATGCCATCGTAGATATTACTTTAGGACCGATTAATAATCCACCGACTGCGATACCTACGGATCCGAATGCAGCTAATAGAAGCATCGCATTATAATCTGGCATATGCCCAAGCTTCTCAGCGATAGTCACATATACACCAGTAGCATTTGCAATGTCATTCGTCCCAAATGCATATGCAGAGAATATTAGAGAGCCTATCAGCGAATATGATAGTATCTTCTCAAACTTCTCAGAATATACATCTATCCTTAGTTTATTAATGAGAAAGACGATCAACTTGTATAATACATATGCCAGGAATAGACTTGCTAATGGGGAGCTTAGCCAACTCAATATTATTATAAAGAAGATTCCCCTGTTAATCATCTCCCAACCATATGCAGCTAATCCATACCCCACTACAGCGCCAGTTATAGAGTGTGTTACAGATACATCTATACCCAATCGAGATGCAATGAAATTAACCCATAATACAGCCGCTAGGACACTTGCGAATGCACCAGCTATAGTAATCTCAGGGACTATACCCTTTCCAATAGTCTTCATAACCATGAATCCCTGAGTCAATGCACCTACAGTCGCGAATATAGCGAATAAAATCACTGCCTTTCTAATTGATATTACACCTGCTCCAACTGCACAGTCAGTAGGCTCGGCAGCGTCATTACCGCCTAGAGTAACCGCCATTAGAAATGAAAGCACTAGACCTGCTCCTAGTATAATCGTTTCATACACTTCACTTCACACCTAGTGAACATCTACAGTAGTTGAATAACATCCAATACTTATTAAAATCTCTATATATGGTATAGAGAGGGAGAAAGAGTCTATATAAGGCTGATGTAGGGCTGTAAATACGTTAATATAATATGGCATTTTTATGTTTTAAGATGTACAAAATATAATATTACGATTCATAATATAGATTTGAGAGCTTGATATGACTGGACCAGGACCGGGTAAGATAAGGCTTACAGATGCTAAATTATATTTAGTTACTGATAAGGGTAGACTCCTACTAGCGGATGGGGAGATATACATTCATTTAAAGGGTTATTCATATGCTAGGGTGACGCACCTCGATCTAGAGCATCCCATACTTAACGAGTTAATTAAACCTAGTGAAGGAGGCTATTACAAGATATTTAACTATGATTCTAGGATAAAGATATTAGCCCCAGGGTATAACAGAGTATTAATTGATGACTCTGAATATAAGGTATATGCTGTAGAAGCGGAGCATGAATATTTTAGAAATTTAATTAGGGGAGGATATCTCGTAACTTGGGTCGGTGGAAAGTCTGGAGGGATCTACATAGGATTTAAGAAGGAACAGATTAGGAAGTTGGAGGAGATTGGGAGGATGTATGGATATGAAGTATGAAGACCTCGTATATCCAGATAGGAGGAATAACATATTTATATTATATAAGGATATACTTGCGTTGCTCAGGGATAGGAGGCCTGAGTTAAGTATTTTTAGAGACTACTGGGGGTATAGGAAGATTATAGTGATATTTATTGACGGAGTCGGGTACTATGTGTTCAGTAAGTTATTTAATATTGATGTACCAAGGATAACCTCGGTATACCCTGCCACTACAGCGAATATTGTTACAATGCTTTCTACAGGGACCATGCCTGAGAAGCATGGTATATATGAGTGGAATCTATATATCCCTGAGCTTGATCTACTTATACAGCCACTCCTAATGAAACACTACCTCTCAAAGTATGAGAACCAGCTGTGTTATGAAGGTGTAAAACCCAGTAGGATCGTATATTCAAGGAGGATATTCAGGAGACTGTTAAATGAGGGGGTATTTATAAAGGCTTATCTAAGGGGGTATCTAAAGAGATCATGCTATGCAAATTACACTCTAGACGGAGCGACATTCAACCCATATATTAATATAACTGATCTATCGATAAGAATTAGGAGAAACTTGAATATGGATAGGAAACTTGATAAACTATTTTACTACGTTTATATAGAGGGGGTAGATTCAATTGGGCATCTATATGGACAGTCTACTGAAGAATATTATAAGGATCTAAAATATACACTCAAGATACTTTCTGAGGAGATATGCAACATAGATGATGATATTCTAGTTATAATTACTTCAGACCATGGATTCATGAATATAAGTAAGATAATCTACCTCGATAAAGAGATACCTAGGATTAAGAAGTATATTAAGAGCGACTCAATAGGCGTTAAATTGGTTTCGGGGAGCCCTAGAAACGTTTATCTACACGTTTATAATGAGTATATCGATAGGGTATATAGGCTTCTAGATGAGAAGATAGGGGATTATAGCTATATCTTAGATAAAGATACCTTAATTAAACTAGGCTTAGTTAGAGGTGGACGCCCCATTAATAGAATAGGTGATTTAATCATACTCCCTAAGGATGGAGTCGGGATTTGGTACAGGCATTATAGAGGGGAGGAGATAGATCTAATAGGGTTACATGGTGGATTATCTAGAGACGAGATTTACATCCCCCTATATGTAACGAGTATAAATGGGATGAAGGTATTTATGTAGACACCGTCAGTTGAGAGGTATTCCAATCATCTCCCTATCATAGCCCTAACCCTCATCATCCAGATACTAGATTAACAAGATAATTTATTACTCTTCAGCATATCTCCTTGCAACCCTATTATAAATATATGCCCCAATTAAGTAGGTAGCGATAGCGGCGATGAATAGCTTAAATATATCTGGTAGTACCTCGACATATTCGACTCTAAATATGACTATCCTCCTAATTACTTCAATACCCCATGTAGCTGGGAAGTAGTCTGCGAGGACCTGCATCCACTTCGGAAGCATCCACTTAGGAAGCCATATACCAGTTATAAATGATAGTATAAGACCTAATACCACGGAGACTCCGCTTGCACTTGATGATGATTTTGCAAATAAGGATATGATTAGACCGACTCCGATTGTAAATATGGCTGTTAATATAATATCTAGGATTAGTAGCCAGTC
>DQXH01000008.1 GCA_011043415.1 Thermoprotei archaeon
GGAAGAAGAATATACACGGAAGAAGAAAGGATAAAAGCAGTCAAACTAGCAGAGAAACACGGAAACATAAAAATAGCCGCAAAAATACTCGGAATACCAGAAAGCACACTAAGAAAATGGATATATAAAAAGAAGATAATTAGCAAGAGAGAATATCCGAGATATACCCCTATGCAATATAAAGAAGCTATGAAACTTTTGAATGAGGGATATTCTATAAGACAGGTGGCAAAAATACTTGGAATACCGGAATCTAGAGTGAAGAGTTGGAAGATCTATAAACGGAGACCGCCTAGAGCAAAACTTGAATTAAAGCCGAGCACTGCTCTTGCTTATATGATAGGGACATTATTAAGTGATGGATCTGTTACGGAAAAGAAAGGCTATATATATTCAATACAGCTTAAAGTTGTGGATAGGGAATACGCGGAAGAATTTAGTAAATGCGCTCATCAAGTATTGAAAAAGTCTTATACCGAACCTAAATTACTGAAAGATGGGAGATGGGAGGTAAGGTATTACTCGTCCGCTTTTTATTATTGGTGGAAGAAACAGACTCTAAAAACATTAGGAAAATATATCGAGCATAATAAAGAGACGATGAAAGCTTTTATAAGAGGATTCATGGATGGAGAAGCGTCAAGCTCTTCCTCAAGCATTAGCGTGTCAAACACAGATTTAGAACTTTTGAAATACTTGAAAATCCTTTTAAACAGACTTGGTATTAGAACAGGTAAAATAAAGAAGAGAATTGAGAAGGGCCAGGAAGTTATTATAAAGGGTAAAAGATATAAGGCGAATAAGCCGGTATATGCTCTCTATGTAAATAAAAAAGACTATTTAAGTAACATAGGATTTACCGTTAAAAGAAAAAACAGGTAGAAAATAGATTTACATCTGCATATAGAAAATCAAAGAACAAAAATACATGATTAAAATGTAACAAGGGTGGTAGCGGGGGGTGGACATTCCGGCCCACCCTCCCGGCGTGGGCCTTTTGAACCACCGACTTCCGGGTGGCTCCCCCGGATTTCGCCGGGTTATGAGCCCGGCGGGCTACCTGGCTGCCCTACCCCGCTACCCTATATATGTTGTTTTTGGGTTGTATTTATATTTTTAGTTGTTGGATTATTGCATTTTTTATGTGTTTTGCATATGTTTTAAATATTTACTTTTTTTAGGAGGAATTTTTAATTTTGTCAATTTATCTTAAAATTTATTTACCTTTTTTATGTATATTATTAAATGTGATTTTGTATGTCTGCTGAGGCTGATTATTTGCTGCTGCGTCCAGAGCATAAGTATCCTAGGTGCTTTGCTACGGATGAAGAGATTGCTATGGCTAAGAGGATGAGGGAGTTTACTGATAAGGAGATTTTGCCTAGGAGGCATGATTTGGAGGGTGGGTGGCATAGGGATGAGGAATTGGCTCATAAGACTTTATATGAGCTATATTTTAAGTGTCATCAGCTTGGGTTGACGATCTCCAATTTACCTGAGGAGTATGGTGGATTAGGGCTTTCTCCTGTTGTTAGGAATATGGTTAATGAGGAGTTGTCGCGTGGCGACATTGGGCTGGCTACTTTAGTCGGTAAGATCCATTGGATAGTATCTTTTATGTATAATTACGTGAATGTTAGAAAGGATTTGCTGGAGGAGTTTGCACCTAAGATAACTCATACACCGCCGTATATTGCGTGTGTATGTATTAGTGAGCCTGCGGGAGGCGCTAATATCGAGGATCCCGCCTTAGAGTTGCGGACGTTAAATACTGTGATTGCAAGGAGGGAGGGGGATTACTGGGTTTTGAATGGTCATAAAATATGGCCCGGGCCCGCGGGTGATCCTAAATACTTTGATAAATGGCGTGAGAAGTGGCCGAATATCTTTGCAGGGCATTTAGGTTATTGGGTTGTTGTGACTGAGGATCCGGCAAGGGGTACTGAAGCGGCTGGGATGGTTTATGTACCTTATGATGCGGAGGGGATGACGTTTAGCGAGCCATTCAAGAAATGCGGCTTTGTTTGGACGGATGAGAACGTGGAGATATGGTATAAGGATGTTAAGGTTCCAGCTAAATACAGAATCGATACTAAGCCTGGAGATGGAGCTAAAATTATTTATGGCTATGTAGTTGGGTTAGGTAGATTAGCTGGCGCCGCTAGACTAACGGGATTAGCGACTGCAGCGTTGGAGATAGCTTTAGAATTTACTAAAAATAGGTTTATAGCTGGTAAGGCTGTGAGAGAAAGGTCCTATTTCGCATCGATCCTCGCTGAAATGTATAGAATGATAGACTTATCTCGACAGTACTATCTATCGGTAACCTGGCAGGTTATGCATCCAGAGATATATGGAGAGCACTGGTCTATACAGATGCTTGCTAAATATTCTGCTGCAAGGTCGTTTGCAGGGGATACAGCAATGTTTGTAACTAATAAAGCTATGGAACTCATGGGTTCATATGGGTATGTATATGAGATGCATGTAGAGAAGTATTATCGAGACTTTAAGATTGTGCAGCTGTGGCTTGGTGGAGCACAAAGGGATAGAATGGAGATAGCTCAAGGCTTATATGGACCATTTAAGTGGGCTGGCTATGAAGAGTGGTTTATGAAGGAGTTTGCAGCTAAGAAAGATCCTATCGAGAGAACTATCAATAAGACTATGGCTAAGGCTGCGGGTAGTGAGAAAGAAGCTGAAAAAATTAGGAAGGAGTTGGAGAAGGATTTAGAGTATGATGTTGATCAAGCTAAGAAAGATATATGGGGGTGAATGAGAGATGAAGTTATATTTATTAGATTTTGGTAGGTTAGGAATCCCACTCGCCTGGATATTTGAAGCGAGAGGACTGGAGAAGCAGACAAGCGCTATGATAGGCGCGTTAATCGAACATCCTAAAGATGGTATTATATTGTATGAAGTAGGTCCGGCGGCAGACTATGAGAAATACTGGCCGAAACCAGTTCTCGAGATGTTCCCTATATTAAAATATACTGATGAGAACAGGCTAGATAATATACTAAATAAACTTGGATACAAACTTGAGGATGTCTCTGCAATTATAATAGGCCATGCACATCTAGATCATGCAGGGGGCTTAGAATTCTTCAGGGGTATGGACGTACCTGTTTATATTCATATAGAAGAACTGAAGTATTCATACTATGCAGTCGCTACAAAAGAAGACTTTGGAGCATACCTACCACACTATGTAGATCCATCATTTAATTGGAAGGTAATAAGAGATGAGGAAATAGAGTTGTTTGAAAATATAACTCTATACCATATCCCAGGGCATACGCCAGGTACAATGGGTATGCTTGTTGAGTTAAAAGATAAAAACTTTTTGTTCACTACAGATTTAGCAATATACAAGGATAATTTTGAGAAGAAAATTCCACTTGGATTCGGATTAAGAAACTTCGATGAATGGCATAAAAGCATATGTAAAATGCGGAATATTGCAAAGAAATACAATGCAGTAGTAGTATATGGACATGACTTAGAAGTATTCAATTCTCTGAAACATGCCCCTGAATATTATGAATAAACCCCAAATAACTTTTTATAAAATCTCTCCTACTAATTGTAGACTCATTCGACACTTAGAATCGCCTTCAATACCGACTACACAATTAAAATCCACGTCATATCCTAAAGAAAATTTAACCGTATATATTCGGTTTATATAGCTACTAGAATCTCCTCAATTGGATATAACCTTAAAACTAATTATCCACATAATACCTTCAAGACTTGTATATGGATATTTTTTCATATTCTCAGCTCTATACCTGCTGGTGTCGCATCTATTAATATATCTACTCTAGATAGGAGACCCATAATCAGGCCTTTAACCTGGATTCCATTTTCTATATACTGGATAGCCCTTTAAATATGCTGTCTTAGCAGATAAATCAGATTTACCTAATGCAATTCTATATAGCTCTATATCATTCGTCTCCAATGCCTCTGCAGCCCTCCTCCCCTTGTGAGCCGTATCCAACAATACCTACCTTATTCAAGTATATGTAGATGATTCTTGAATATCGATAAAATTCTTAAAACATTAAGAAATGCTATTTAAATGATGCTACTAAACAAAGCTAAGATTAACGATAGACCTTTCTGCCTCAAGAAACAGTACTTATAAAGATCAATTATTTAGGTTCTGTAAGAGGGAAAGTAAAGTTTATAATTTTTCTTTACTTTTTTGATTGGTATGAGAAAATATATTACCAAAATTTCAAGTAAAGGTCAGATCACAATTCCAAAAGAAATTAGAGAATATCTCAAGGCTAAACCTGGAGATAAAATCGAGTTTGAGATCAAGGATGGGGATGTAATAATTAGATTATCCCAAAAACCATCTGATTCTATGCTTGGATTGGGTCTGAATGTTAAAGAAAAGCTAAAGTTATCTGCAGCTGATTTATTGCATAAAATGAGGAAGGAGGATTTTGAGGAGGAATGATCACAGGATGTATCGATACGGGAATATTCTTTTGCGTGATCTTTAAAGAATCCGGATACGAATATTGTAAAAAATATTGGATGACGTATACTATAACAAAATAAGGGGTGTTATAAGCACCATCCAGTTATCAGAACTTTATACACCATTTAGAAGAGCTGGAGACTTTAAAAGTTTAGAGAGAATTAAGGCTGAGTTATTTAAGTTGAATCTTAAAGTTAGGAATGTTGATGAAGAAGTCGCTGATTTATCCTCTATATATAGATCGAGTGTCAAGACTCCGGATGATAAGTGGCTACCTCTAGCTGATTCAATAATATTAGCTACTGCAGTAGCCGAAGAAGTTGATGTTCTATATACTATAGATATCGATTTTTATAACGTTAAGGATCTTAAGATAATGGCCCCTGGAATGGGCTTAGTTGAATGGGTAAGAAAATATGGGACTCAACGGCAGAAGCAAGTTCTTGGACTCTTATGAAAAACCTTGATCTGTAGAAGAGTTGTGAGAAGAAAAATAACATTTATCTTTTTATGTGAAAGAAGATGGTAAAAGATTTTTTTAGGGACATACCTTAAAAATATATTTTTAACATAATTTTTAGTTTAGGAATTCTTATTCTCATCTATATTTATAATTTTATATATGAAGATAAGCGTTATCTATGGATACTCTGAAGCTTCCCCAGATGACCTTAAATATATTGAAAATTTACTGGGGAAATATGATATTGAATCATCAATTATGTATGTCGATGATCTTGAGAAGCTCGATAAAGATATAGATCTAATTATTACAATAGGTGGAGATGACATAATCCTAAAGACATTATTATATCTATATGATAAAGAGATTCCATTATTAAGCCTATATGGTAGGAGGAGTAGAGGTTTCCTATATGTAGCTGGGATAAATTTATTTCCAGAGTTATTGAATGAAATTATAAGAAGAAACTATATTGTAGAGGATCGGGTTAGACTCGCAATTAAGATGGGAAGTAAGACATTACCACCCGTATTAAATGATGCCGTTATATTATCTAAAGTTAGTGGCAGATTAATTCGTTATTCACTATACATTAATAATGAGTTTATATGGAGGGATGATGCAGACGGAGTTATAGTATCGACTCCAACGGGGTCAACTGCATATGCATTATCGGCAGGCGGCTCCATAATTAAGGATGCTAATGTATTTGAGATAGTCCCCATAAATACATTGATACCTACGCATAAACCAATTGTAACATCATCTAGAAACAGGATATTAATCTGCGACTTGACACCAGATGAATATATACTTATTCTAGATGGTCAGATTAGAATTGAGATAGATACCGATAAGATAGAGTTCTACCGGTCTAAATACCGTGCTAGATTCATTAAGTTAAGAGACTCTACAAACTTTAGTATAGATAAGAGGCTTGTGAGGAGAGTGATTCCATCCGCTGAGGCAGATATACTTAAGGACATGCCTCCGAGTGCGAAGCTTATATACAAGGTCCTAGAGTATGAGGGGCCATTGACATACAGGGAATTATTAATTAAATCGGGGTTACCAGCTAGAACGCTTAGATACGCACTAAATAAACTTCTTAGCCGTGGAATTATTATTAAAAGCCATCTAGATAGGGATGTAAGGAAGATGATTTATATGCTGAAGAAGTAGCTATTTAGCCAGCTCCTCAAGCGACTTACCCATCGTCTCTATACCAAGTACTAATACTGATACTGCAGCAATGATGTGTACTACAGCGAAGACTGAGTAGGGACCGAATAACCCTGTAGATACATATAGATAGGCTGTGAAAGTCGGTGCCAATATACCTGCGAACCTACCCATACTAGCAGCGAAGCCCGAGCCAGCACCCCTGACTTCAGTAGGATACAACTCTGGCGTATATGTATATAATCCTGCCCATGCACCCAAGTTAAAGAATGATATCACAGAGCTCCATATGAAGAACCAAGTCTCATGTA
>DQXH01000101.1 GCA_011043415.1 Thermoprotei archaeon
CCAGATAAAATCTTGATTATAAAAAGTGTTGATGAACTTAAGAAATATGCGAAGAAACTTCCTGACGTTGATGATGATAAGCTGGTTCATAGACCTTGGATAGATATGATCGAAATCGAGTATGATGGATGTGATAAATGGGTTAGAGAGCCGTATGTAGTTGATGTATGGATAGATAGTGGCATGGCATGGATAGCCTCAGTAGACGGCTTAAGAAATAAGGATTTATTTAACAAGCTCTATCCATATGACTTTATCACAGAAGCAGTAGACCAGACTAGAGGCTGGTTCTATAGTCTCTTAGCTACATCAGTAATCTATAATGATATAGCACCATATAGAAGGATCTTGATACAAGGTCATGTACTCGATAAATATGGTAAGAAGATGAGTAAACACTTAGGTAATGTTATATGGGCTACAGATTTATTTAAGAATAATAGCATCGATGCCAGTAGGCTATATATACTGAGTAGATATGCACCCGGCGATCCATTTAACTTTGATCCAGAGGAGATCAAGGATATCGTAGGTATTTTAAATATAGTCTGGAATATATTCAGATTCGCATATACCTATATGGACTTAGACAACTTCGATCCATCGACTCATAACATCGATAGGTATGGAGATAGATTGAGGATTGAGGATAGGTGGATTATAAGTAGGATTAATACGGTGCTTAAAGACTTTAAGGAATATATGGGTGAATATGAGATTCATAGAGCGTCTAAAGAGCTAATAGACTTCTTGGTCAACGACGTCAGCCGGGTTTATATAAGGCTTGTGAGACCTAGGGT
Source organism: Thermoprotei archaeon (assembly GCA_011043415.1). Lineage (GTDB taxonomy): Archaea > Thermoproteota > Nitrososphaeria > Geothermarchaeales > JDFR-13 > B109-G9. Next base: position 801 of record DQXH01000101.1, read on the forward strand.
ATGGATTGAGGAGGGCGAGGATAAGTATATCGTATATTCAACATTATATTATGTATTAATCCGGGCTATGAAGCTAATGAGTATATTAACACCACACTATGCTGAGGAGATTTGGCTTAGATTCTTTAGAAGGTTCGATAAGAATTTGGAGGAAAGTATACATTTATCTAAGATCGAGGATGTAGAACATAGTAGAATCGATTCTAAGTTAGAGAAGAATATGAGGAAGGCGCTTGAAATAGTCTCGGTAATATCTTCATTAAGGAATAAATTAAGTATTAAATTGAGGTGGCCTGTAAGGGTTGCGTATGTTGAAGGCGAAGATTATAGAGAGTCTGTTACAGTACTTGCAGATATAATTAAGTTCTTGGCTAATCTCAAGGAGCTGAAGTATACTGAGGATATATCATCAGCTGTAGATAAAGATATGGAGTTACATGAGGAGGAGGGTATAAAGGTCGCGATGCCTAGGAAGTTAGACTTGGACTTATATTATGAGGCTATGGCGAGGGAGTTGATTAGAAGGATACAGGTTATGAGGAATGAGATGGATCTTAAGGTGGATGAGTTTATCAAGGTATCTATAGAGACTAGGGATAACGATATTTTAGAGAGTATTAATAGACATAGAAAATATATAATGAATGAGGTTAGAGCGACTGAGATAGGGGATTATATTGAGTCAGATATGTATGTAAAGAACTGGAGGATAGAGGATTATAATGTCAGGATAGGAGTAAAAAGGTTATTGGGTCAATAGATAAAATCTAGTTGAGATAGCATTTTAAGACGCTGCCAATTTCTCTCAATCTCTTCTTTAAGCGCATCTACTATATGCTTATTCTTCGGATCCAGAAGATGTCTGAACCTTCCCTGCAACTTGAGGTATTCTTCCAGAGGCTTAGGCTTCTTAATATCCACTGTGATTCTAAGCTTCCCCCTCTCGATTTCATATAATGGGAAAAACCTCGTTTGAACAGCGAGTCTAGCTATCTTAATTGAATGGGAAGTATCGAAACGCCATCCAGTGGGGCATGGAGTATAGTAATGTAGGAATTTAGGTCCCTCGATCTGACTAGCTTTGACAAGTTTATTATACATATCCTGCATGAAAGCCGGATTTAACGTGGCTACATACGGTATCTTATGGAAGGCTGCTATGAAGACTAGATCCTTCTTCCCCTGAGGCTTACCTGGAATCACTCTACCAGCAGGGCTTGTAGTGGTTGCAGCACCCATTGGAGTAGCGCCGCTCCTCTGTATACCAGTATTCATATAAGCCTCATTATCATAGCATATGTAGGTAAAATTATGTCCCCTCTCAAGTGCACCGCTCAACGCCTGTATACCGATATCAAACGTACCTCCATCGCCACCAAATGCAATGACATGAACCTTCTTATTATATCCATATTTCCTATTTAATATCTTGAAAGCAGCCTCTATCCCAGCTGCAGTCGCTGCTGCATTCTCGAATGCACTATGTATCCACGGGACCTTCCATGCTGTACGAGGATATAATGTTGACGCGACCTCCATACATCCAGTTGCGTTAACTATAATTTTAGGGCCTTCATAAGCCTTTAAAACCATCCTAATAATCGATGTTATACCGCATCCAGCACAGAATGCATGTCCCGGAGCGAAATACTCCTCACGTGGTATATCATTTAATCTACGGATAAACCCCATTTTAATCACCTCTTACTCCAACCCAAATCTTCTTAACACCCGGACGGTTAATCTTCTCCCACATCTCCTCAGCAGTATACTCATTGAAGTCCCTACCTCCCAAGCCATAGATTACATTAATTAAATCAGGTTTTTCCGGCTCGTCATATAACGTCGCTGCTACATCCATATATAGCTGTGCATACGGGCTTCCAAAGCTATAGCTTCTATCCATTATAACAAGCTTCTTCAAACCCTTTACAGCATCCCTTAAATCATCGACTGGGAAGGGTCTATATAGAGTTAGGCTTATCAACCCTACCTTCCTCCCCTTCTCCCTCCACTTCCTAACTACATGCCTCATAGTACCAGCAGTAGATCCCAGTACAAGAAAACCTATATCCGCGTCATCAATCATATATTTCTTTATAAAATCGTATTTCCTTCCAGAGAACTCACTATACTCCCTTAAAATCTTTCTAATGTACGGTGGAGTAGCTTCAAAGGCCTCGGCTTGAGCCCTCTTAAGCTCTATATAATAATTCTGTAATGCTAATGCACCTATTGTAACGGGTTTATCTGGATCCAACTTCACTATAGGCTCCCTTCTAGGTAGAAACTCCCTAACGACATCCTGACCCTCATAGATATATAAAGGCTCTATACTATGACTTAATATAAAGCCGTCTAAATTCACTATAGCTGGAAATGAGATATTCTTATCTTCAGCCACCCTGAAGGCCGCTATAACCAGGTCATAAGCCTCCTGAACATTCTCAGCGAAGAACTCTATCCAACCTGAGTCCCTAGCAGCATATGCATCATCATGGCTACAGTGTATATTTATTAATGCAGATAACGCCCTATCAGCTAAAGCCATTACAATAGGTAGCCTAAGTGATGATGCAATATATAATATCTCATACATTAAAGCAAGGCCCTGGCTCGCAGTAGCTGTGAATGTCCTAACCCCTGATGCAGCGGCCCCGACGACGGCAGACAATGCACTATGTTCGGATTCCACGGGAATAAACTCTGCATCTAAAAGCCCATCATGTACAAACTCACTGAGCCTTTCTACTATTATAGTCTGTGGCGTTATCGGATAGGCTGCTATAACATCTACGTCTGCATGATAGGCGGCGTACGCTACAGCCTCATCCCCATTCAAACCGGTTCTAATTTGTCTTTCAACTTTAACCTCCATCAAACCCCCTCCTCAACCATTTGAATAGCCTTTGTAGGACACTCCTCTGCACATATCCCACATCCCTTACAGTAATAGTAGTTTATCTTTACAGAATCGTCTTCAAGTCTTTCTATAGCTAGATCGGGGCAGTATACCCAGCAGATAAGGCATTTAATACATTTACTTGGATCTAGGACTGGTCTTAAAGCCCTCCATGTACCCGTCTCGACCTCAACCGTATTACCGGGCTGATCCACGATCATAGCTACAGGTAGTTCACGCCAAGTCTTTAAATCATCAGCCAATCTTCTTCACCTCCTCATAACCTCTTTTAACTGCCTCTATATTAAGCTTACCAATCTTCTCACCGAATCTCTCGATCAAAGCATCATATACTGTATCTAAGCTAACAATCTTAGCGACACCTATCAAAGCCCCCAGCATTGCAGTATTATATATAGGTCTTTTAATTACCTCGAGTGCTATGTGATAGGCGTCGACAACATATGTCTCAAACCCCTCGAATACCTCAGCCTTAGATGGATCAGGAATGTTGTAAATAACCTTACCACCCTTCTTAAGACCATCAGTAATCATCTCCCTATATTTAACTAGGCCAGGGTCAATTACGACTACGATATCCGGATTTAATACACTAGATCTAATATCAATAACCTTATCATCTATCCTTGTATACGCTCTAACTGGAGCGCCTCTACGCTCGGGCCCGAACTCTGGGATATGAATAGCATACTTACCCTCTTTAATAGCTGATAACGCGAGAAGCTGGCTACTTGTAACTACACCCTGTCCACCTCTACCATGCCATCTAACCTCTAACACTTCCAACACCCACGATCTTTATAATATAAATTTGTATACCGTGGATATAGAGGAGAATAAAGATTTTATAACTTTAATTATAAAAAATATATTAAAATAATTATCGTCTCCTAACAATGTAAAATACGGCTACTCCAATCGCTATAATAACTACGACCTCGAGTAAGAGATTATAGTAGTTTAAAGCTTTGAAGGACTCGGTATAAGCTGGAAAACCTTCAACCTTAACAGATACAGTAATTGTATCATAGGGTAAATACGATTTTTTCTCAAAACTATATATACCTCTGAATTCATGTGATACTCCGTCTATATTTATCAATCCACTTACATTCTCTCCACTATATAAATACGATACTTTAATAATATACTCATACACCCCTAAATTAGTCGTACATGATATGCTGATATTGAGACTATCAAAGAAGATCTTCAGAGTATTCGACTCAAAACTTGTTAATCCATATAAGTCGTCTTCAATCGATGATACGGTGAACTCTACTTCACCTGGTTCGTCACTCGTATATGGATATGGCGTGATATATACTTTTCCAATAAACTCCTTACCATCGAAAGCATAGTACGCATTATACTGAATATCTACTGTAGATCCAACTTTAACGACACGTGGACCCCTTGTAAATAGATTAACAATCACTTTATCAAATATTACGTCTATCTTATCGAAGGTACTCTTGAAGACGGTTATATTATATACTGGATCTTTTATTGAATATGGATATAATTCAACTAACCCTATTACATCATGCGTAATAGTAAGGTTGTACACCCCATTATTAGATGTTATAGAGTAATACTCTCCATTAGACTTGAATACGATTGTTCCATTGAAGGGAGTTTTATCATATTTATAATATGCATATACTGGTATCGAGAACTCCTTAGACACATCTACACGATATGAAGTTTTGTCGGCTCCTACAATCACTGTATCAAAGATTATATTATAATATTCATGTTCTACACTATAGATACTTACTTTACTATAGTCACTATCTGTATATACTCCGTCGATTCTAAACGAGACCTTCCCCACGTCACTACGATATAATTCAAATTTAACGTATCCATCTTCATCAGCCTGATATAATGTTCCATTTACGATAGCATATGCATATGAGGCTGGAGACATATCATATTCATGTAGGATTCTGAAGCCTGCGGTAACATAGGTTGCTACGTTAACACGATTATACTTGGGGAGATAATCTTTTACAATTAATATAGTTGAAATTAATGTATCATTCAATGTTATCGAATCACCGTAGATAAATGGTTTTGAAACCGCCTTTATATTATATGAGCCATATGTCTTCGGATTCAGTATCAAGCCTGGGAAACTTTCTAAATCCCTATCCGCGTACATTCCTCCCACTACAGAATCATTTATATAAATTAAGAATCCATATAGATTCTGATCCCCAGGGATTATCGATATCGTACTATTAACCTTAGGCTCAATATACTTTGGAGATATATTAATATTGAAGCCAGGTGTGGATACTTCGATATCAGATGATGCAGATGATTTATAATACGAAGAGTATCTATTTCCATACTCATCTGAAACTGTTATGTTTAGGTCCATCACATTACCTAAGACAGGTATAGAGAAACTATATACATACATTCTATATACCCCGATTATACCCTCTCTAACAAGCTCTAGATCAGCGTCCACACCATATTTATCATCCCATTTAACATGGATAGATACACTGGACAGCTTACTCGAGTCTAATATGGTGATACTACCATGTATTTCATCCCTCGATACAATTGGATCGTAGTTAAGGTTATATATTAAGGGAGGTTCATAATCCGTTAAATTAGTATTAAAATCTACTATAACTCTAAATGACTCTGTAAATATCCAGTCTGAGTCTCCTCTGATGATATATCTATATTCTCCACCTAAATC
>DQXH01000129.1 GCA_011043415.1 Thermoprotei archaeon
GATCGATGGGATGATGCACGTAATCGGGAGAGAATATATAATGCATTGGATGAGGAGGAGAAGTCTCTATATAGTAGGTTTCTGAAGTTCATTAAGTACCTCGTTAAAATGAAGGTTTTCGATGATACCGAGTTCTCTACAAGAATAAATCTATTTTATAATGGTAAATACAGGCTAGTTAACGACAGGTGGATCCTTGAATTGGGTGTGGGAGATGGAGTTAACTAAATATGAGTTGAAGCCGAGATTGAGATATCGTCTCTTAGGATATATAAGCCGTGACTTTATTAATCTCCAGACCCTAGGTATACTAAGTTTCAAGAGTCTATTAGTTCACGTGTCATCGGTACTAGCCTTATATACTATAGCAATATACTTCCTCAATAGCATCTACACCCTACCATATACATATTTGACTCTGCTTATAGCAATGTATCCATTTATAGCAGTCATCGGGGTCTTCTTCTATAAATTAAGTATACGCTCTGTAATATCTTCCCATGTATCTAGGGAGAAGCCTCTTATACTCCTCCTAATGTCTATATATGGAGCTAAATTCTCTTTGGAGAGGACCCTATATTCACTAATTAAATCACCATCCTCAAAGTTTTTTAGGGGGATCTCAAGTATATTTAGATTCTGGCTAGTTAAATACTATATCGACGGGGAGTCTATAGATAATATAATATGGAGGAATATAGACTTAATCCCTGACAATGATCTCCGAAGCTATTTTAAGGAGTTGATCAGAATATACTGGATCGGAGGCGATATAGTAAATTTCCTTAGAAATAAGTTAAGTATCTTCTTTAATTACTTGAGAGAGTTATGGATTAACTCATGGAGAAATATATCGAATTACTTAGAGATAATTATCCTAATATTTGGATTAACTCCCTCTATATTATCTTCATTAATCTTCCTAATAGGATATAATACGGTAGTCTATACCTTCATAATACTTTTAACATTATTCCCATTCCTAGGCTTTATATCATACTTATCTATTGAGAAGAGTAATCCAAGGCTTCCAATACCAGATAAATATATAAATAAATACCTTGTATTCACCTTCTTTATCCCGCCCATATCTATATTACTCCATTTAAACCTGAATATCAATCTATCCTACGCCATAGTATACTCACTCACAATAACGCTATTACCCGCCTTTATATACAGTATAATCCGAATTAAACATGAGTCGAGGATCGAGTCCGACTTAATTATACTCATGCGGGAGCTTGAAGAGCTTGTTAAGGGTGGTTTCTCGGTTGTTGAGGCTCTAAAGAACCTCGACCTAAATAAATATCATTATACAGTTAGGAATGAGATTAGGGATATCATATCAAAATATGAGTATGGCACAGACGTTAGAGAATATATACCGATGAGGTACTCTTCGCTAGTATTCTTTAGGGTAGTTATAGGAGAGATTCTATATTCTGGCGGTGGACTTAAAGAAATAATTGAATTAAGAGATCTACTTGAGTCATACTTCAAAGTAAATAGTATGAGGAGGGCATCCTCAATACTCCCACTCGCAACCAGTATTGGAGTTATATTCCTAGGTGGATATAGCGTATGGGTCGTCGGGAAAATACTATCTAAAGTATCTTTGGAAACATTGTCTCAGATCATTGGATCGAGTATAGATATATATAGTATATCATTCTACTCAAGATTATTTCTACTAATTGGATCGTTATATACCGGCTTATTAATCGATAAAACTGTATTCGGGAGTTTTAACAAAGTAATATCATTATTTCTACTAACCCTTTCCCTCTCCATACTATTTATATTTATACCAATTTAATATTCTAGTGAAGCCTATGGAGACATACATCGTTATAATATACGTTGATAAAGATACTAAAATTAACGTAGGCTCTTTAGGGGATGTAGGGTTCAGTAAGGGATATTATCTATATATTGGTAGTGGTGGTGTAAATACATTAAAACGAATATCTAGACATTATCGAATAGGGAAGAGGATTAGATGGCATATAGACTATCTAACCAACTTCTACCCAGCTATAGAAAGTTATATTATTAAGAATAAAGATATAGATGAATGCACGCTCTCCTTATATATGGCTGAAAACGGGTTCAAGTATATTAAAGGATTCGGCTCTACCGATAAAAAATCTCCGTCACATTTATTCTATTTTGAATCGAGAAGAGAATTGGAGAAGGCATTAAAATTCCTATCACATAAGATGCAATTAATCAAAGTCGATAGTGTAATAGATTTAATATAAAAGTTAGTCTGCTATGCTAACATCTTTGAATCGATTGCTGGAAACTTCATTTCTTTAATTACTATGTGACTCAGATATCTTTATATGGTGTCTTCGAATGAGTGAGAGGATCATCCTCGACTACAGCATCGATATCCTTAAGGATAAAGTTATAAGCGTGGTTGGATATGGAAATCAGGGCAGGGCTCAGGCAATTGTAATGAGGAATCATGGGCTCAACGTCATTGTAGGCAATATTAGGGATGAGGCTTGGGAGCGAGCGGTTAAGGATGGTTTTAATGTTTATGATATTGATGAGGCTGCGGAGAAGGCGGATATAGCGCTTTTACTAGTCCCAGATGAAGTGGCTCCTGAGGTATATAGGAAGTATATTGTTGATAAAGTTCTTCATAAAGATCATTTCATACTCGGCTTTGCAAGCGGATATAATATATCCTATGGATTTATAAAACCTCTGGAAAATATGGATGTCATCCTGGTTGCTCCTCGTATGATTGGAGCAGGTATTATCGAGCTTCACAAAATGGGTAGAGGGTATCCGGTTCTACTCGGTGTCGCCCAAGATGTATCTGGAAAGGCATGGGAATATGCAGCTGCATTATCTAAAGCAATAGGAGCTATCGGTAAGCCTGGTGGAATAGCTATTAAATCCAGTTTTGAGGAGGAGACGATGGTTGATCTGATGACTGAACATACATGGATGCCCCTATTAATAGCTTCATTCATAATATACTTCGAGCTCCTAACCAAGGAATATGGGGTAAATCCCGAGACAGCAATATTAGAGTTATATGCATCCGGCGAGTTAGCGGAGACTGCGAAAGCTATGGCTGAAATGGGACTATTCGAACAATTTAAGTTACATTCGAGAACAAGCCAATACGGCCAATTAACTAGACTAGATAAACTACTTAAAAATAGCTTCTTATGGGAATTCTTTAAGGAAGAGGCTGAAGACATATCTACAGGAAGATTCGCTAAGGAATGGAGTTTAGAACAGAAAATAGGGTCTCCAATATATAGGGCATTACTCAATAGATTTAAGAGAAGCCCTATAGCGGAGGCTGAGGATAAATTATATAAAGTTCTTGAACGAAGATAAATACCTCCTTTTTATAATAGAGAAATTTTACCTTATATCGTGAATACTATGTTTATAATTGGATGTAAGCGTGTATAATATCTAAATATTTTAATTTTTTCTAGTTTTATTATTAGTGCGTCTCTATCTATCTTATAATTCTTTATTTTATATTCTTTCTCTACCGGTATTCTGAATGTGTATTTATATTGATACCAGTCTATCTTACCTGTTATCTTATTACCTACTTTCTCGGCATCATTATATCTCCCTATCTTTCTATATGTTTCACGGAGCCCCTCAACCTCTTCATCAGTTAGTATCTCCTCGTCTTCATACTTAACTCTCTCCTCGCTAATGCATACTATCAACCTATCAAAATCCTTGAATAGCTTGACTTCATCGTCAGGCTTTACATCACAGTATATTATTACCGTATATCCATCGTTATCCTCGAATACCTTTATATAAGTATTATTATATTTCTTGCCTAGCCTGATGAACTCGTTTACCGACGAAGCCTTGGTCAGCATACTGACTATCCCTTTAACATCAATAAAAATACCTTTATAAAGGGTTTGTGTAGTGGCTTAAAAACCCTTTAAATACCTATATTTTATTGGATGAAGGTGTGTATCGAATTAAGATGGTACACACCTGATAGGTCTGTTGCAAGCACCTGGGTTGCAACAGGCCACCTCCCCCCATGAATTGGATGGGGGGATAGCTCTGCAAAGGCATACGATGTTTTCGAGGGGGCTTTTTCACGGGCTATCCACATATATATACAAATTAGATAAATTCGTGGGTAGCCGCCCCTCATGAATACAACATACAAGTGCTGTTATGCCATCTCCCCAAACTTGAAGGGGGTGATGTGCATGGATATCAGAACCCCTAAAATAGATTATGTTACTATTTCAGGTAGGGTATATGTTTATAATGAGGATTACCAGAGGCTTGTATACCTTGCATATAGATTTCGTAAGGCTGTCGTCAAGGCTACGAGGATGCTTACAAAGGGATTAAGCAAAGAATATGTTACTAAGGTAATTACAGAGGATCTTAACCAAGGATATGCGAAGAGCGTTGTAGATATAGCTAAATTATTAATTAAAAGTGCAGAGTATCATGGTAGTAATCCACTGAAGATCAAGGTTAAGAAGCTGTTTATAGTTAGTAAGGGTGAAGCATTCATCAAGGGGAACCAGAATATTAGATTAGTATCTAGCGATAAGCTATTGATAAGCTATCATTTAAACGGCAGACATGGAAGACATGATGACTGGATAGAATGTGAAGCTAGATTTGGTGAAGAATATATTCCACTAGTTAATGAAGTCATTGACAGAGCTATGAATAACGAGTTAAGCTATAATGCAAAGATATTGTTTAGAAACGGGAAGATATATCTACATTTATCAGTTCCACTAGAATTATACATAAAGTATTTCAAGAAGGGTGAGGCTAAGGGAGGCAACATCGCATGCTTCGACCTTAATTCAGATCGTATAAACATGGTTATAATTGATAGGCAGGGGATTATAAAAGAGACTAAGACGGAATGGTATAGTGAGGTTAACAGACCTAAATACCCTAAGAATAAGGCATGGCCATTGAGACTACAGGCGCTAGGCAGACTACTAAAATATGCATATTATCATAATGTCAGTACAGTGTTATATGAAGATTTAGATAGGATTAAACGGAGGAGGGTTAAGAAGACTAAGAATAGAAGTGGGAATAGGAAGGCTAGTAACTTCCCAAAGAAGAAATTATTACAATACGCTATAACCATGGCATTAAAATATAACTTTAAGGTATATTTAGTTAATCCATCGTATACAAGTAGGTTGGCTGAGAAGCTCAAGAACGCATTCTGCCTAGATAAGCATACGGTAAGTGCGTATCTACTGGGACTTAGATACTTGAATCCAGAGACATATAAGAAACTATTAGACAGGGATACTCAGAAACTGCTATTAAATCAGTAAATTTTTATACACAATCCAATATGGATTGTGGCCGAGGAGCTCGGTGACGCATTGGCGGAGGGTGAGGCGAGGCATATCCTTCCAGGCAGGCTGACCATGCTACAAATCATGTATGCATGGCTACCATGCCTCGGGGGATATGCCTAGAAGGTGGGATGAACCTAAGGCTTCAAAGCCTCAGGCGACCACCTTATATCTCTATGAATCTAGCCTGTGATATCTATAAAAATTCCAGGAATTAATCATTATTCATGTTAATATCTAATATTAACTTCCGAATGTATTGTATATAAATCCAGGTCCGAAGGATTTACTGGTGAGAATCAACTTTAAATCGGCTGCCATTTAGAAGCGAAGTCTTTAATATAGCTACCTGCTCAGGCACATTATCAGAGGTCATAGACGTTGAAATGGTATTTAATGAAATGAATAGAGTATTAAAACATGATGGAAGAATTGCATTAATGATTATAAAGGCGAGAAGTAGGCTGCATCCTAAATTATTCATATATGATGCAAGAGACTTAGTAAGATTATTCAGCAGATATAAATTTAAGAAGCTAAAAATTATAGAAATAAAGCCATTTTATATTGTAGCTAAAGGAGAGAAATATAGGCCCATTGGGATCTGAACAGGAGTCTACATTTTTGATATTTTTCATATAGATGATATACCCAGTTATCTATCGAAGAAATATTTTGGTATCAAGGCTGTGGGACCATATATAAATAAAGGGGCTGGAAGTATACATGTTAAGAGAAATGGTGAGAGGATCAGGACGAACCAAGATAACTATTATATAGAGATTTCTAGGAAAAGGGATGTACAGAGATTCCTTAGTGAGGTGGGTTTTTCGATTATAGAGAAACAAATAGGCTCAAAGAGGAGATAAAAACCCCCTACTCCCTTTTTATAACCCATTTCCTAAACAAAAATATATTTTTAATGGGCCCGCCGGGATTTGAACCCGGGATCTCCGGCTCCGCAGGC
>DQXH01000085.1 GCA_011043415.1 Thermoprotei archaeon
ACCTTAAAGAGCTGTCCCTGCAACTCCGAATCTACGTACACCCCAATCTCACATTCCACATTAATTAGAATATCTTTAACATTCCCATCTATATGGAGGATAATAGATACGGGCTCACCATTAACCGGCTTCTCAGGAATCTGATATAGATGGATAGTAATGCTATCTGCTCCCAAGTTATTTACCGGGGATGCATTTGATTCTCGATAAGATACTGAGCTAATTATAATTAACAAAATAAGTAGTATAACTACTAGAATAGTGCTATACTTCACTTCTAATTTCATCAATTATATTATTTTAAATTAAATAGGAACTAATAAAATTTCAATAGACATTTTATGAGTTTTCTTTTATAATATCTTCAATATTTTTAACGGAATTAAGAGCTTCTATTATCTCTTCCTTTTGTAAACTTATCTCTTTTTAATAGATTTAAGATCCCTTGGATGATCATTTAATGCTCTAAACCGTTCTAAATTAATAACATCATACCTGGATAATATTTTAATGATGAGAAAAGAGGAGCCACATACATATATTAAACCTAAGAAGAGGCTTGGAAGGATAAGAAGAGGAGTAAAACTAGGGATAATAAAGCCAATTAGAGGCGAGAAAAATGCCAGTAAGGTTAAGGGTGAGGCTGGAGGCCAACGATAAAAAAATAGATAACGTTGCACTATTGAACACAGGATTTACGACTGATACTTTAGACATCCATATACCGTATTTAACTGCTAAAGATTTAGGATTATGGCCGCCTCCATCGAATGCCGTATTAGAGGCTTTAGACACAGCTGGCGGTGAAGTCCTAAGTTATTTCATCCCTAACAGCGTAAGGCTTACAGTTATAGAGCCAGATAGATCGTCGAAAACTATAATATGCAACGCGATCGTATCAATGCATGAAAGAGAGATTTTATTATCTGATGCCGTTATAGAAGAACTTGAGATAGAGATATTATCTCCTAAGACAGGTTTATGGAGGTTTAGAGGGGAGTCTAAAATTAGAAGAGGCTTATAACATCAGTCCTTTATCCTTGTCTCATGATCAGCCGTCCTTTTAGCGCTAGAGACGACATATAATGGGTATAATTTAATAAATATAATCTTCTGATGTAGTTAATTATACAACCATTACATCATATCAATATACTTACTAAAATGTTTACCTTATGATCTTTAAATTCTTAATCCCTTATATTTTATTTTGAGATATTCGAGGGAGAATCGGGCGGCATCAAGGTAGGCCCTATATACCCTGTTAGGATCATGGGTGTAATACACGTAAGCCCAGAGTCATTCTATAGAGGGTCGGTAGTTAGAAATTCAGATGAGGCATTAGAAAGGGCATTAGAGATGATAGAGCATTGAGCTGATATTATAGACATAGGTGGGATATCGACAGCCCTTATAAAGAGACCTATGTATCTGAGGAGGTTGAGAGAGTAAGACCAGTTATTAAAGAACTATCTAAGAATATTAATAAACCGATATCTATAGACACAGGAGGAAGCAGAGTAGCTGAGGAGGTCTTAAAAGCTGGAGCATCTATCGTTAACGATACGAGCGGGTTTAAGAGCAATGTCAACATCTTAAATATAATTAAAGAATATAATTCGTCTGCGATAGCTATGGCTTATGGAGAAGTCAATCTAATAAAATATAACCCTATAATGAACATTAGAAGACTTCTAAGAGAGACTCAAGTCGGCAGATGACCATGAAATTGATTTGACTAGGATAGTTATCGATCCGGGTATAGGCTTTTTCAGTGATACATTATTTAAGTATCTGGATATATTTCACGAATATTTAGAGATGGAGATGGTATTAGATCCCTATTCGATAGGGTTAATGATGATATTCGTAGGGATAGCAATAGTATTCATCGGGATAATATATCTGATGTACACTTCTATAAAGAAAGGATCTGGAAAGGTTGAGGGTGGAGGTGTAGTGGTAATTGGACCAGTCCCGATCGTTTTTGGGACCAGCGAGAAGATAACCAAGCTATTAATTATATTAGCAATAGTATTATTTATTATAGTACTATCCATAGAATTTATACCATTTTATCTACATAGTAGCATTTGGAGCTAACGAATATATGACGGTGTGAAATATGGAGACTTATTATGATAAATCTTTAAAATTGATCACGATAGGATTTATGATATTTATTATCGGCTTCATAATTCTGTTATTGGGATCTTTGATACAATTCGGCACGACTGGATCAAATGCCAGCGTATCAGGTGGCGTTTTGATCTTGATAGGTCCTATACCGATCGGTCTAGCGTTCGGACAATATAACTGGCTCATAATGCTTATACTCATGATAATCGCTATTATACTCATTATAATAATGTTCTTTATAATTAGATATTCTAAATTCCAATAAAATTTCAATAACATCTATTTTTAAATGACATAAGATTTAAGGTTAATGATAAGGTATGTGATGAATATGTCAGAAAAATTATATACAGAGAAGGGTTTTTTGAATCGATCTTGATTAAGACTTTAGGTGATTCTCCTAAGCTTAGGATTATAGATTTCTTCTTGGATAATCCGTTATTTGATTTTACTAAGAGAGAGGTTATAGAGGCTCTTGGGATGAGTAAGAAGACTTTTTATAAATATTTCCCGGATCTAGAGAAGTATGGTATTATCAGGGTTTCTAGGAAGATAGGTAGAGCTAAGTTATATAGGATAAATCCAGAGCATCCATTGGTTGAGATGCTTAGAGAATATGAGAAGAGGATATCATCAGAGAGAGCCGATAGGGAGAGAGCTGAGACTCTAAAACTACAGCCTTAAAGCCACTGGATTTACTTATATAATCTCTCTAGAGTCCTCAGGAGAAACTAGTCAATCAGGTGGAAATAGCTGATAATTAGGCTATATTTATAAAAACACTCTTCTTCAACTATGCGTCCATCCTTATCTGTAAATCCTAATAGATATATTCTTACGGTATCAAGGTTTATCTTTATAATAATATCCTACTTTTATTTGCTATGTAGGCTCATCTTCAATTATTTAACCCAGTTTTCTGTACATTTAAAAGGCTTAATATATGTGAGTAAGGTAGTAATTAAATATTAGGAAGATTATTATACTACATTTAATGTAGTATATTTCGGAGGGAGAATATGAATTATGTAACGGTGTCTGCAAAGGTTGACAGGAAGTTCTATGAGAAGCTTAAGAAATATGGGGTCCCGATAAGTAGTGTTATTAAGAGGGCTCTTGAGGAGGAGTTGAGGAGGAGGGAGGAGGAGGAATTGAGGATAATATTAAGGAATATGCAGGGGATCCTTAGGAAGATTCCTAGGGAGGAGTTGGTTCAGGCTGTGAGATTGAGTAGGGAGGAGAGATGAGGCTGTTATATGATGCATCCGCTATATTGAATATAATTAGATCACTCGGTGAGGATGCAATTAAATATATTAAGGGAAATTTCATACTATCCTTAACACCCTATGAGATAGGGAATGCATTATGGAAGGAAGCCTTACTACTTAGAAGAATATCTGTAGACGATGCATTAAGCCTGCTGAAAGATATTAGGAAGATATATGACCTATTAGACATGATCATGCCTAAGAACCAATTTATCACGTTAAAAGTTGCGTTACTCATGAAGATTACATACTATGACTCAGCATACATAATTGCAGCGGCTGAAAATAACTTAACTTTAGTTACTGATGATATGGAATTAATAAATAAAATGAAATCAAATGAAGATGAATTATATAAACTATTACAAAGAAAGATAGAGATCTTAACTACAGATAATTTGATGCAAGAGATCTAGCTAATCTCTTTTTAATATAAACATAAATTTCTTCATTTAACATTCTGCTCAAAAATTCTCTAAATGTTCCATTTAAACATATTGTTACAATATTATTCTATTCTTATGTTATTCTAGGTACATGCTATTTAATCCTTCATTTAATGCTATCTCATGGAGACGCTTGTCACTTGTCAATAGATTCTCTGCCTTAATGTGCTTTGCTGAAGCTATTTGTATAGCATCCGCCTCATAAATGTGATATTTCTCGATTAGTCTCCATGATTCTATAAGAATCGCTATTTTAAGTGGGATTAAATCTAGTATACTGAGTCTAGATAATCTCCTAGTTTCTATTAGAAACCTCCCCCTCACTAAGTAATACTCGTCTTCATTTAATCTATCGACCCTTCTAGCTCTATCAAATGCCCCAAGGACTTCACCGATATTCCATAAACTGAATGACAGCTTATGTTCACCATTATATGCCTTAACATAGAATTCTCTCACTCTATCGCTTCCTCTCTCCTTAATATATCTCTTAACTATCGCTGTACTATCTAGATATATTATTGTAGCGTTCATCCCTCAGAACCCTTATAAACTTACTTATATCTCCCTTAACCTCAATAGGCTCAAAATCTATTTCATAAGCGTCTATATCGGTCAATTCAGTTAATATATTATTAATGTCGTCTTCAAACATCTCCTCCCTAATAATCTCCTCGAGAAGCTCACTAATCTCTACACCCTTTTTCGAGGCATATTTTTTAAACCTCTCCCATAGATCCTTATCTACATATATACTGGTTTTAACCTTAACCACCTTAAATACCTCCTATACAGAATATACTGAAGCAAGTATAAAAATTAAATAAATTATCATATGAAGCTTAACGTCATGCCCAAGTGATCTAAGAGTCCTTAATCTTCTTTCAGGGCCTCGATTAAGTCCTTGCCATTCTATTTATAATTGGATTTAAGCTCTATGCCTATGACGGAATCTATAGTCTCGATATACCCCTTATTTTTAGCCATGTCTAAAACCACCGTAGTATTGTAATTACCCTAAATTTTAAAATAGATATTCCAGGTTTGAAACTTATAATACGTTATATTTCAAGACTTTTTAAATTTATGTGTCGAGGAGGATTTGACCATATTATTTTTCTTATATAATATGATCTTATTTGGTAGACTGATTTTATCATGTATTAATGTAAATATTTAAATATTGAAAAATTGAAATATTATTCAATGACTACTATTACCGTCGATGATGAGACGAGGAGGAGGTTGAAGAGGCTTTCAGCTATTTTGAATATGAGTCAGGGTGAGATTGTTAAGGCTTCACTAGATTTATTTGAGAGGCTTATGCTTTCAAAGAGTTATAGGGCTGAGGTACTGCTGCCTAGGAAAGTCGTTAAGATTCTGGAGGAGATATCGAGGAAGGTGAGGGAGGAGGATCCTGAGTGGGGTAGAAGATCGAAAGTTATTGAGGAGGCTGCTGAAGGGCCGGAGGAGGCTATATGGGGGTTAGAAATCTGAGGATAGGCTTAGATAGTAATGTCTTTAGGAATAGGAGGTTTCTAGATTGGCTGAGGCATGTTGGAGAGTTTAAGATCCATATCTCAATTATCGTATATATCGAGACGCTTCTATGGTATTATAGAATCGGCTTAAGCGAGGAAGATTATAATGATGATCTGGATAAGCTTGGGGTGGAGGTGGTAGATCTAGATAGGAGGATAGCTTCATTAACTGTGGAGAATATACTGAAATATGGGAGTAAACTTCCATTTAAACATCATGCGAGAGACTATATAATCGGGTCTACAGCCCAATTTATGAAATCTACATTAATTACATATAATTTAAGCCACTTCCAATGGCTTACAGACCTAAAAATTAATGTAATGACGCCTGAAGAATTGATACTGGAGTATATGTACCCATAATTCTCATTTAGGCTAAATTACATAGCGGATATTAAATCAGCTGGTTAGTTAATGATCATTTAGAAAATCCCGAAACTATTATTAACTTACTATTACCATATTTGATTTGGTATGGAGGTAGGTGTTGTCGGTCCGAGAGGTGAACTTCTTCCACCTAAGAAAATTAAGGATATGTTGGGGCTTAAGCCTGGTACTAAGGTGGTTTACTGGGTCAAGGATGATAAGCTTATAGTTGAGATTGTCCCGAGGCTAGAGGATCTCCTGAGGAGGAAGCCTGTGATCGAGATTACATTAGATGAATTCCATAGGTTTAGGAAGAAGTTTTCAGAGAAGATTGGATGACTAGAAGTTTATTGGAATGGCTAATAAATTTTAGATCATTGATTAAATACCGATTTTGATACTGAGGTATGTTATATTTTTGGCGGAAAATTAAATATATCCA
>DQXH01000080.1 GCA_011043415.1 Thermoprotei archaeon
CTACTTCTAGGGAGTATTAGATCTATAGGGTCACCGTATTTCTCGTGGTAGTAATAATATCTCGGATTCTTCTTGCCTATCCTTAATGCTATCATATAGTCGGATGTGAATGTAACAGCCGTCCAAGGTTTTTGAAGAATCCCATTTAAATTTAATGCTACCTCTTCCATTAGAAGCATCATAGAATACTGCAGTCATTCTTAATAAAATACCTTTCATAAATGATGTGATGTGCCGTAATGCGACAGTTCTACATATGTAAATCTTCCTATTGAAACACCGTCATATAAATATCTTATTTCAATATAGTAATATCATCATTCTTTAGTCAGATAATAAACTATATTTTTGTGAATACGTTCGCTGTATTGGGAATCGCTATATTTATAGGGATATTATGTGGAAGATTATTCGATAAAATCGGTATTCCTGAGGTCGTCGGTGTCGTATTAGTTGGAATTATATTAGGTGAATCTGGATTAGGTATATTACATGCAGAGGAACTAGAGTATTTCAAGCCTCTCGTAGACCTCGCCTTAGCATTCTTCGGATTCTTTATAGGGGCTGAATTAAAAATATTTAAGTTAAGGTCATTGGGTAAAGTTATTATACTGATTTTCATATCCGAGGTTATATTTACCTTTACGATAGTCTTGTTAGGATTATATATCTATCTAAATGACCTATATATGGCGCTCTTACTAGGTACATTAGCTGTTTCAACTGCTCCAGCAGCTACAGCAGACGTGATATGGGAGTATAAGGCATCGGGTGAATTGACTACAACTATATTGGCATTGATTGGATTCGATGATGTAGCGACCATCCTGATCTACTCTATAACAAGTAATTACATTCTCAATACATTAGGTGGAGTGGAGTTCACCATTATACATGCACTGGGATTCTTTTTAAGTCATGTAGGATTCGCTGTATTAATTGGACTAGGGTTTGGAGGACTGTTAATAGGATTTACGAGATTATTCAAGAGGATGAGGGAGATATTTATTGTAGCTATAGGTATAGTTATCCTAGCCAGTGGAGTCGCTGAATTAGTAAATGCGTCAGAAATAGTTTCAACTTTAATTCTAGGTTTAATCTTCTCAAACTACTGTAGAAAAGCTGATAGGGCTGTTGGAGTTGTAAGGGATCTAAGCGAACCTATCTTCACGATATTCTTCGTACTCATAGGTTCCCATTTAAAGATAGAGTTACTACCAACATTAGGGGGCGTCGCACTAGCATATACATTTACTAGCATACTTGGGAAATTTAGTGGTGCAACTTTAGGGGCGTACATCTCAAATGCAAGCGCCAATATAAGGAGGAATATCGGGTTAACACTCTATTCTCAGGCTGGGATTACATTAGGATTAGGCCATCAACTGTTATATGATTTAAAGGAATTAGGGTTAGTCGGATACCAACTTGGATTAAAAATAATTAATATATTACTTTCAGCCACGTTAATACTCCTAATTGTAGGTCCTATAATGGTTAAATACGCCTTGTACAGGGCTAATGAAGTATATAGAGAAGAGGTCGAGACGATGGACTATATTCCACTTAGATGACCGCTTTTATCTAATTCTTTAATAAATCTATATCTCTCAAAGTGGAAATCGATGTAATCTTCCCTAATATTAAATTCAATTAAATACTCTCTCCACGATACATTAGCTTTGAAAACCGCCTTATCATCATCGATCTTTATAGGTAGTAGCGGTATTATATCCTCCCTATACTTATCTTTAAACGTTATTGTTAATATAGAGCCATTTTTATCGACGTAGGCTTTCATAGTATTTTTATACGTGTGGTAGGTGCCTTTCAACTTCTCCAGTATATACTCGCCTTTTATGAATGGCAGTTGACTCGGGTCTCTATCAAGTAGCTTCGCCAGGAGGTAGAATGCAATATATGATAGTCTAAAGCTACTTATATTAGATAGAAGTATTATCCCTAGCTTCTTCTCAGGTATATAACCCATGTAGGCTGTATGAACTAATACCGATCCACCATGTCCAACTAATTTATATCCATAGAAGTCGGGTGTGATCATCAATCCATATCCATAGGACTCTCCACCTAAGACTTCATACGGCATCTTTATATGCGGCTTCTCCATTAATTCGATATATTCTCTATCGATAACCTCAACCCCATCCAATGAGCCTCTATTCAAATACATCTTAATATATTTAATCATGTCAACGACATTACTTATCAACCCACCGTCACTTGTTATTCCAAATGGGAATCCGGACTCTACAAAGTTCTTCTCCTTATCTAGGATATACGGCTTAGCCCAGTTACCATCGGCCTCAACCATATCCCTCTCGAAATAGCTTCGATCCATCTTGAGCTTATCAAGTATATTATTGTAGATATACTCTTCATAGGTCATTCCAGTTAACCTTGAGATTATATGGCCTAGTATAACATAGCCCTCATTCAGATAGTAAAATTTAGTACCAGGTTCTGCAGAGACCCACTCATGGGCCTTATCCATAAAACTAAATATGTCTTCAGATTCGATTATCGGGAGCCACTCCTCAGACAGCTGTAGAGCCCCACGTATATAGGCCTCTGCATATGCTAGTGCAGGCACTCCAGAGGAGTGGGTCAGTAGATTATGGATTGTTATATTATATTCTTTAAATACCTTAGGCGGGTTATCTATGTATTTATCGACTCTAGAGTATATATCTATCAAACCCTTTTTATATAGCTGTAGAATAGCTAATGCAGTAAATGATTTCGTTATAGACCCAACCCCATATAATGTATACTCGTCTGCAGGCAACATCCTAGTTAAGTCTCTGAATCCATATCCCCTTAGATATACCTCATCACCAGATACTATTCCTAATGCGATACTAGGATATCTATATCGTGAAATAACATCTAGGATATATCCATCTACCCATGAGAAGTCCATGGAGGATCAAATATAATATTATCCGACTATTACATAGATTTTAGCATAAATATTCTACATGGGATACTGATTATATCCTTAATAATCTATTTATGAGATAGTATAGTAGAACCGTCACTATAATAGTGGGTATCGACGCCTAAATATACGGATACTTATATGTGAGTAGATAATACACTATGAAACCTACTACCCACGCTATGACTCCCGAGTAGTTTACTTTATAAGGCTTGTTATAGAGAATGTCATCTGTATATCTTCTCTTAACGAGGAAATAGTCTGAAATTATAATTGATGATGCTGGTATGAAGCTGGCTCCAATCAACAATAGGAAATTTACATACTGCTCAAGTGGAATTACGATAGCTAATATAATTCCTATTAGCATCGTTATAAATGCCATTACACGCTGTCTAATTCTTGGATTTATATTCTGTATAGATACTGCGGTGGAGTAAATATCTGCGAATGCATTATCAGTCTCATCTACTAAAATGAGTAGTAATGCCAGATTTCCGAAGAATAGTGTTGAGATACTTGCTACGATCGATAAAGTAGGGGTACCGAGGTATGTGGAGAAGATACGGTACTTGTTTTAGGGGGTTACTGGGGTCTAATGAAGTATATTGTAGATTATGCCCTGGAGAAGGGATTTAAGATAGTACTATTCCCTCCCATCGAGAAGGAGGGGGTAGAATTCCCCAGTAACGTCATCGTCATTAAGACTGGGGTATCATATAGGGTTAGAAGCATATTTCTAGTCCATACATCTGACGTTCTAGTGGTATTAGGTGGAGCCTCAGGGACTATACAGGAGATTACATCAGCATACTGCGAAAATAAAGCTATTTTTGTATTAGTCGATACTGGATTCCCCTCAGATAAGATAAGCTGCCTAGGCTAGGAATATGATGATAAAGTCTCGAGTAGATTAAAATTCTATAGAGACCCTATTAAGATGACGTTAGAGGTATGTAGTAGAGTTAGAGGATAGTTAAACCGGTTATATCCTTAGCTTCTGTCACTGCTAACCATTCTCTAGTTAATCCTACTAAACCATCTATGAATACTTCAGCATATCCTAATGCAGGTAATCCAGAAATATATGTAAGCAGGTTATGAATTGATATATCTGGGGATATCAACCACTTAGGTAATTTTTCCACTAATATACTCTGAAATAGGGTCCTCTAGATCTAACAATCCTTCTTCATATAATTTCATAATAGCTAGAGCTGTGAAAGACTTGGTTATGGAACCTATATAATATGATACTCTCTCGTCAGCTACTATAGAGTCTTTAATATTTTTAAATCCATGCCCTCTTAGGTAGATCTCATCATTGAAAACGATTCCTACTGAGATACTCGGGTATCTATACTTTGAGATGAAATTCATAACATGGTTATCGATATAAAAATTATCTATTGACATAATTCTACATATTAAGAATTTAGGAGGGACATTAAATTTGAAATAATTACAAGGCATATGTTATAAGTATGAAGTATATAGGGGTTGCAGCCTATAGTGGAGAAGTTAAAGATATACATAAGGAGAAGATTAGGGTTTTGATAGATACTCTCAGTAAGGAATGCGATGTTGAAGATGTAATTTTACTGTTAGGCGGATATTGGGGTCTAATGAAATATATAGTAGATTATTCTATATCCAAGGGATTTAAAGTAGTCTTATTCCCGCCTTTAGAAAGAGAAGATGTGAAGTTTCCCAGTAGATGTATAGTCATTAGATCAGGTTCTTCCTATAGGATACGTAGCAATATGCTAGTTCGAAGTTCAGATATTCTTATAGCAGCAGGCGGCGGAGGGGGAACTATAAACGAGATAGTTATAGCTTATTTAGAAGGTAAGAATGTATATGTCTTGAAAAATATGGGGCTACCTAGTGATAAAATGGAGCTCCTTGGTAACTACTTGGATAATCGTAGAACATCCGTAATTAAATATTATGACAGACCTGAAGAATTAGCTAGAGAGGTATGCTTAGATATATCTCCCTTATAATAGAGGTCTATCTCATATATTCCATTAAATGTATTATAGTAAAAATCTAGAATAGAAGGATATCGATCCCTTTATTTTCAATCGTTAAAAGTTATAATGGCCAACTCTCCTTCTTATATGCCATATCCCAAAACATATATTCATATCTACTACCTAAGAGAAACAAGTACTTTAATCTCTCATAAGAATAGTCTAATCCTATTCTATCTACGAGATCTCTTAACATCTCAACAATCTTAATATAATCCTTGCCCAGATATACTGAGCCCCATTCTCTATAAATCTCATTGGGATTATTCATTAAATCCTCCTTATGATAATTGGCTATCTCATAATAACTCCAGAAGCAGGGTAAAATAGCGGTTAAACCCTCTATCAGTGGTTGAAGTGAGCATGTTGATAGTAAGAAGTTCATATAAGCTGTATTTGTAGGTGCTGGTTCATATTTAGTAACTTCATCTATCGTTAGATTAAACTTCTTTATTAATTTATTATAATTTTCTATCTCTGTAGTAGCGTCTAGATATGCCAATTCTAAAGTAACTCTTGCTGTCTTGTAATCTGCTTTGGCCGATAGAAGACTTAGACATTTATACATTGTTACTAAATAATTGTAGTCCTGAATCAGATAGAATTTGAACTTATCAATAGGCAATATCCCTTTATAAAGTTCTACTACAAAAGGATGATTAAATATCCTCTCCCATATATTCTCCGCTTCTCTCCTTAAACGCTCTGTCAACTTCATTTTTCCTTCCCTCCTAATGTTTGACAGCTTTCACCGCTAATGATGACAAGAAGCCATAAATCCCTCCACTAATCATAGCTCCTATGAGAATGAAAAACATTACTTCAAGAGGATATATCTCTTCAAATAATAGTGCATCTAAATATACAGCGGGGATACCTGCCACGGCTCCCGCTAATGTGGCAGTTAGTGAATCAAATCTTCTATACCTAAATAATAAATACACTAATTC
>DQXH01000135.1 GCA_011043415.1 Thermoprotei archaeon
AGGAGACCGGGTTATATCAGTTGAATGTATAGTATGAAGAGGATACTATTATTAAGTGGCTTTACATTGGATGAAATAGTCTTCAGGGGGTCTACGGTATATAGGGTTGGAGGGCCTCCACACTATATCGGTAAGATTTTAAGGGGTTTAGATATTAAACTCTATATCATATCTACCGTAGGTAGAGACTTTCCGAGGAGCTACCTCGATAAATATTGTAGGGATAATATCGAGTGTATCCTGGATTACGTGGATTTGAACAATATAAAATTCACTAATATAATAGATGGTGATAGGAGGGTTCAATATGTCATGGGCGGTGGATATGAGTTAAGCTTAAGCTACCTGGATTCAGTCGGTAAGTTAGACTATATAATTGTATCTCCAGTCTTTAATGAGATTAGGGTTAACATGATTAAATCTATACTGGAGTATGGGGATGTCGCGCTTGATCCACAGGGCTTACTTAGAAGGTCACTCAATGATGGCAGGATATACTTAGACTCTATTCCACTAGATCATCTAGATGGTATCTCTATATTAAAACCAAGTATTGAAGAGTATCTGACGTTGGTAGGTGGGTATAAAGATCCTTCTAACTTAATGAAGTATATCAAGAGTCATACTATAGTTACAGACGGGATTAGGGGCTCATACCTAATATATGATAAGATTTACCATATCCCATCTAGACCGATTTATGACGTGGATTCTACCGGGGCTGGGGATATGTTCCTAGGTTATACAGTATATAGCCTTGTAAATGGTTTAGACCCTATTAAATCCACATTATATTCATCTATAGCAGTCTCCCAGATGCTTGAGAAGGGTTCTACAGATATAGAAGCCATTAAACAGATCTACAGTCTCTTGAGGAATAAGATTAGGGTATTGGGTGTAGAGGAATTTAAGGAGGTTTTAAAAAGGCGTTAATACTTGATTATAAAATCTTTGAACTCGCCCTTATACTCCTCCCAGATAACCTCAACATTATCTACTCTCGCTAGGGGAGGACCTACCTTCATCCTCTCTATAATCTCCTTAACATCCTCCTCCTCACCCTCTAAAACCGCCTCGACACGTCCGTCTGGTAGGTTGCGTATCCAGCCCTTTACATTCAGTTCATTAGCCCACTCCCTTGTATGGAATCTGAAGAATACGCCTTGGACCCTACCTGATATAAATACGTGCGCCCTCACCTTCATAACCATAAATTTCCATATTAACAATCATTTTAATATGTTAACTATTCTAATGGCTTTAAATCGGCTCGGCGTTATAACCCATGTCACTAAGTATCTTACTGAATTTAAGTGAGTATCCATATGCGACGTAGATCTTCTTAGGCTCGATCTCCTCAATAGTCTTAATCAACCCATTGAAATCAACATGATCGCTTATCGGTATACCGAGCCTCCTCATCCTTACAGCCCATCCAGATAAATATATGCTTACTGGATTGTATCTCTCCATAAACTCGGTTCCAAGTCTGCGTATTGGTGAGAGTAGGATGAACGGAGTATCTACATAACCGGGTTTAAATACCCTCTTCTCCTCCTTAATATACCCAAGCTCCTTATAAGCCCTATTATATTTATAGACTTCATTATGTAGGTATACATTCTTTACATTCTTCAAGACCTCTGATATAAGCTGTAGTTTACCTAGTGGAAAGGCCTCTAGAACTATGTTCCTCCCCTCTAAAATATATCTCGAGATGGTTGATAGCAACTTATCAAGAAGTTTATTGAACTCTCCGAATATGAAGTCTGGGGCACCGTATGTCGCCTCGATAATTAGAATCTCCGTCTTAGGCGGTTTAAAACCCTTTAGAAATAGTCTATTCCATATATTAAAGTCTCCGGTATAAAGTATCTTACCCTCTATTAAAAATGCCTTCGAACCCAATATATGCCCAGAATCAATATCCTC
This sequence comes from Thermoprotei archaeon, assembly GCA_011043415.1. Taxonomy (GTDB): domain Archaea; phylum Thermoproteota; class Nitrososphaeria; order Geothermarchaeales; family JDFR-13; genus B109-G9. The sequence goes on from DQXH01000135.1 coordinate 1,933, forward strand.
CACATCCTTAACCTCCTCAACAACTCTCCTATACCTATATCCCCTCAACCTAGCTAGATGCAGTGTCTCCTTAGAGGCATACACCCTCCCCCTAGGATTATATGGTAGATGGTCTATATGTGCATGTGTAATTAAATTATAGTCTGCAGCAACGTTACCGCTAACCTTATCTAACGCATATCTAGTATGCCCAGTATCTATTAGAATTCCCTGGCCAGCCTTTAATATGCGTATACTCATCCTTCTTTTATTAAAGAATTTAATAAACATTATTAATATTTGTTGGATTACTTAAGGTGGTTATATGGTTCATCTTAGGATTGGTATAATCGGTAAGACTAATACTGGTAAGACTACATTCTTTAATGCGGCTACGTTATTAAACGCCGAGATACAGCCTTATCCATTCACTACTAAGGAGCCTAACATAGGTATTGCACATGTATCCGCCCCATGTGTATGTAGGGAGTTCGGGGTTAAGGATAATCCGCGTAATAGTGTATGTATCAAGGGATGGAGATTTCATCCAATTACATTGATAGACCTACCCGGTTTAATCAAGGGTGCGCATCTAGGTAAGGGTCTGGGTAATCAATTCCTCAGCGTAGCTGCACAATCCGATGCATTGATACACTTGGTAGATGCTTCTGGAAGTATAGATGCAGAGGGTAATATAGTTGAGGTTGGGTACGGCGATCCATTGAGTGACTACTATGATATTGAGGAGGAGCTTGTACTATGGTATCAGAAGATTATAGAGGGTAATAGGATGACTATAGAGAAGCATGAGAAGACCATGGGTATAGTAGATGCACTGTATACGGTATTAAGTGGTGTAAAGGCGACTAGGGAGCATATTGAGACTGCACTAGTATTATCCGGGTTAAATGAGATTCCATTTAAGGACTGGACTCCGGAGGATACGAAGACATTCGCATATAGGATCAGGGAGGTCTCTAAACCTACGATCGTAGTAGCTAATAAGATTGATCTGGAGGGTGCTGAGGAGAATTATCTAAGGATGAGTAGGAGTCTAAAGGATGTAGTCGTAGTCCCCGCAAGTGCAGATTCAGAGCTTGCTCTGAGGAGGGCTCAGGAGAAGGGCCTAGTCGAGTACGTACCTGGAGACGAGGAGTTTAAGGTAGTCAGGCCAGATCTACTCAATGAGAAGCAGAGGAAGGCTCTAGAATATATGGAGAGATTCGTATTCTCGAAGATAATGCGTACAGGAGTCCAATTCGCGTTAAACGCACTTGTATTCAAGGTAATGGCATATAAATTCGTTTATCCAGTCGAGGATATAGAGCATCTATCTGATAAGAAGGGTAGGGTACTACCAGATGTACATCTCCTACCTAAAGACGCTACACTAATCGACTTAGCAGGTGAGATACACTCTGAGTTCCCTAAATATCTATTATATGGGGTCGATGTAAGGACTGGCTTGAAACTACCTAAAGACTATATACTCCACGACCGGGATATAGTACACCTTGTATTAGCACGTAGGCAGAGGAGATGAAAGTCTACCTATATATGAATGAAAGACTATACCAATATGGATTCCCAAACCATCCACTAAACCCAACTAGATACAGACTATTCAAAAAATATCTTGAAGAATCCAAGATAGATAAAAACCTCGAGATAGTAAGCGAATACCCATGTAACGAAGAAATACTAAAATACTTCCATGCAGAAGAATACATAAAATATGTAAAGAGGAAATCTGAAGAAGGGGTAGGACTACTAGACTATGGAGACACACCTGCATACAAAGGAGTATACGAAGTCTCACTAGAATCAGCATGCGCAACACTAGACGCGGCAAAAAAAGCATTAAAACAAAAAACATACACAATGAATCCATCAGGAGGATGGCACCATAGTAGGAGGGATCGTGCAGCTGGCTTCTGTGTCTTTAATGATATTGGTGTTGCTATCGAGTATCTCTTTTCTCATGGTTTGGCTGGTAGGGTTTATTATATTGATATTGATGCTCATCATGGTGATGGTGTTTATTATTCTTTTGAGGATGATCCTAGGGTTTATATCTTTGATATTCATGAGTCTGGCGTTTATTTATATCCTGGTACTGGTTTTGAGTGGGAAGATGGTAGGGGGGCTGCTAGGGGTAGTAAGAGGAATAGGGCTTTGGATCCTGGGGATGGTGATGATATCTTGCTTAAGTATATTGATGAGGCTGTTGAATGGGGTTTCGAGATTGAGCCTGATTTAATTATTATGCAGGGTGGTATGGATGGTTTGGCTGGTGATCCACTTACTCACTTGAGGTATTCTGTAGATGGTTACTTATCCGCTGTTGAGAGGGTTTTAAGGTTGTCTAGGGATCTAGGAGTAGGATTAGTCTATTTAGGTGGAGGAGGATATCAGCCTGAGGTGCAGGCTAAGACTTGGATTAGGGTATTAGAGACTATGCTTAAACTCTCATTAACTTAATAGAGACTAATCCTCCTTTTTTAGAACTTCTTTCTCAGAGAGTGTATCTTTATCAGGTACCTCACCTAATTCACTTAGGCGCCATATACAAATTGAATATTTGTCTCTATCTACTTTCGCAGTACCTATATTTATCAACCCCATCTCCTTAGCCTTAAATAGGATCTCCCACATAGTCTTCCTATCATAACCCTTGTGCCTGAAGAATATTATAAACTGAGTCTCATATATCATAGGCTGCCCATATTTTTCAAACAACTCATTTATCAGCGAAGTTACTTCATCCCCAATGAAACCCATAATTCAATCCACCTAAAACGTCTTTGAATCCATCCATCTATCTCTCATTTATTTGTGTATCCATTAATCAGCTTTTAATCCACCATATATCTTACCTGGAAGATGCTCTAGCCTCATGCCTCGATATATGTGATATTGAGGTGCTTAATCGAATTCTGGAAATAGAGGTATTTTCACCGTATTTACTTGGAGATAATAGGGTCTAGAAACTCTGTATTTAGATGTAATGAGAATATAATTTATTTGGATATTGTCTTGGGGTGTAGCATAAGATATGACTGAGCTCGCTAGAAAACATGGCAAGGACGTAGATGTAGTCATTCTTGATAGGGATCTCAATATATCTAATTTGTTTCTCTATAGGATGTTTAGTCATGGTGGATGTATTTTAAAGGGTGTTGTAGGTGGTGTTAGGGAGCATCTGAGTCTGGTTGAATGGGTTGATTATATTGTTGACGAACCTATTCTAGAGCGTTATATATCTAATCTTGAGAAGAGGGTCTTTAGAGAATTCTATAGGCTTAAGCCCACTCCAATACTATACATTACATTATATAGTGGATCATGCAGAGAGTTAGAGAATGTTATTAAAGCCTTTAAGTATATTAAGATTACGACGACCCAGTGGTATACGTGGAGGGCTAAGCCTATATATGCTCATGGAGTATTATATGACTTTCTAAATACATATTCAAGTACTCTACCAAGTATATATAAGCCTGTCTACCGGTCTCTGAAGATCCCGGCTAAACCGCCAGACATATGTTACTATAATGACTTTTCATCTGTAAAATATAGGTTTATAAATGTTGGAAAGAGTATTCAAGAGTGTAGATCCGAGGTCTTATTCCCACCGAATTTCTTTGGTGTAGGTGGAGACCCAAGTAAATATATTTTTATCGAGTTTAGATATGATTACACGGATCTAGATCCTGGGGAATCTATCGTAAGGAAATACATATATTTAATTGAATATAAGTTAAAGGGTATTGGTAACGCGATCTTCCCGATAATGTATCTGGATGGAAATATCGTTAAATGTGGTTTTATTTTAGTTGAAGACGGCAATCCTCGGTATGTAGCTGGTTACATATTTGACGGTGATGGATATATAGTCGATTTAAGCGGTAGGAAGTCTAGTGGAAGGAGGTATGTCATTTATTTTAAGGACTTCTGGAGTAAAATTACTAAGAAGGGTCTTTCAATGTCGATTAACATTGGTTTTAGGGA
>DQXH01000020.1 GCA_011043415.1 Thermoprotei archaeon
ATAAAATAACTAACTATTTAATTTATTATATATTATTAAAACTTCTTAACTAAAATCTTTTGACAATCTAAGATTAATTAAGTTAATATTGTAGACATGCTACATAATGCCCCTTACTAACCTCCTTAAGAACGGGCTCCTGCTCACTACATATATCCATTTTAAATGGGCATCTAGGATGGAATCTACATCCGGGTGGAGGGTTGGTAGGGTCTGCTATCTCGCCTTTAATAGCTGTCTCTTCTATACGCCTCCTCCTTATACTTGGGATCGCTGATAACAATGCCTTTGTATATGGATGCATCGGATTACTTAGTATCTCTCTAGTAGAGCCTATCTCAACGATCTTACCTAGATACATCACAGCGATTCGGTCTGAGATCATGGCTGCTGTAGCTATATCATGGCTTATAAATAGCATCGACTGATTCAACTCATTCTTAAACTTGAGTAGGAGCCTCAGTATAGCCGCCCTTAGAGAGACGTCTATCATGGATACAGGTTCATCAGCCACTATAAACTTGGGCCTCAATACCATAGCCCTGGCAATCGCTACTCTCTGCCTCTGGCCGCCGGATAGCTGATGTGGATATGCGTTGTAGAAGTATTCTGAAGGGACTAGCTCAACCTCCTCTAGAATCTTCATAACCTCCTCCCTACCCTCCTCCTTACTCCCTACCATATTATGGATTAATAGTGGATCTAAGATTGCATCCCCAATCTTCATCCTAGGATTTAATGATGCATACGGATCCTGGAATATTATCTGGAACTTCCTCCTCAAGACCCTAAGCTCCTCACCCTTTACATGCGTGATGTCACGGCCCTCAAATATAATTTTACCTTCAGTAGGTTCCTCAAGCCTCACGAGTAGCCTACCCGTCGTAGTCTTCCCACTTCCAGATTCCCCTACTAACGCTAGAGTCTCACCCTCATATATACTGAATGATATTCCATCGACTGCATGCACGATCTTAGGCTTCCTCCCAGTTATAAGAGTGGATAACCCGCCACCTAAAATAAAATATTTCTTCAGATTCTCTACTTTAATCAGCTCTATATCAATCACCTCCTCCTCAATAGACATGCTACATAATGCCCCTCACCTACTTCAATCATCTTAGGCTCCTCCCTAATACATATATCCATCTTGTATGGGCATCTAGGATGGAATCTACATCCAGGGGGAGGGTTCACTAGGTCTGGGGGTAGACCTGGTATAGATTGGACCATAGATATGTTCTCTATATCTGGAACGGATTTAAGGAGGAGTTGTGTATATGGATGTTGTGGATCCTCGATAACTTGGTCGACCCTCCCATACTCGACTAAATGACCTGCATACATTACACCTATATAATCCGCCCTCTCAGCAGCTAATGCAATATCATGTGTAATAAGCATTACAGTTAGAGAGAGCTCCCTCATCAGATCCTCGATTAGATCTAGAACCTTCTTCTGGACAATTACATCAAGTGCTGTAGTAGGCTCGTCTGCAATGAGAATCTTAGGCTTTAATACAGTCGCCAATGCAATCGCCACCCTCTGTCTCTGGCCACCTGACAACTGATGTGGATACGATTTGAGTAGCTCCCTAGATAGGCCGACCGAAGACAGAGCTTCTTCAGCCATTTTAAGAGCCTCATCCCTAGATACCTCGATATGCTCTAGAATAGTCTCTAATAGGTGATCTTTAACACTCATTAAAGGATCTAGTGAAGTCATCGGATCTTGCATAACTAATCCTATCTCCCTCCCCCGGAGCTTCCTCATCTCCTCCTCACTCAACTCAACGATATTAACTCCATTATATATGATTCTACCCGATGTAATCTCTCCATTAGGTGGAAGGACCCTTATAATAGCCCTACCTAATGTAGATTTACCGCATCCGGATTCGCCGACTACACCAGTTAACGAAGCTTTATAAAGCCTGAAATTCACGTCGTCCAGAGCCTTTACAACTCCTCTCTGGATATAGTATCTTACACCCAGGTCCTCAGTATATAAAGCTACTTCACCATCCACTTAAGTCACCTCCCTCGGATTAAGTATGTCGGTCAAACCCTCCCCTATCAAAGCGAATCCCATAGCCAGTAGAGTGACCATGAGACCTGGGAAGAATATCAGCCACCAATACCCTGATAGAATATAGTTTACGCCTACCTGAAGCTCGAAGCCCCAATCTGGGGTAGGCGGTGGGACGCTATATCCTAGGAATGCTAATCCAGCTTCAGTCAATATAGCGTCTGCAGCATTCATAGAGAATACAACTAATATTGTTGGTAGCAGATTAGGTAAGATATATTTGACCATTATCCTGAGACTATCTGCACCTATTGATCTAGCGGCCTCAATAAATAATGAGGCCTTTATCTGTAGGGTCTGTCCACGTACCATCCTAAAGTATGTAGGGATGTATATTATTCCAATCGCTATGATAGCGTTTATTATATTAGGTCCTAATACAGCTGTAATAGCTATAGCTAGGATTAGGGATGGGAATACATATATCGAATCCATTATAAATGACAAACCCCTATCTAGTTTACCCCCTACATATCCTGAGATCAGTCCTAATGCAGTTCCTATAGACATTGATAATATAGTAGCTAATATAACTACAGATAATACAGTCCTACCACCATATACGATCCTAGCGAACATATCCATACCAAGTTTATTAGTTCCAAATGGATGCTCCCATGAAGGTGGTATGAAGCTATCTCCAACCCTTTTAATAGGTGAGTATGGGGTTATTACATCTGCCAGTAGACTTAATAGTATTATTGTTATGACTATAATTAATCCGGCGGCTAGGAAGCCTCCTCCACGCATCTTAAAGACTCCAAGTATCCTACTCTTCACTTGAGACACCTCAATACCTTATCCTAGGATCTATAATAGCGTATAATGCATCGACTATGACTGAGATTATCGATACAAATATAGCGAAGAATACTACAGTACCTTGGACAGCGATATAATCACTGTTTCTAATCATATCAACCAGATAGCTCCCTAATCCATTCCATGAAAACGTTGTCTCAGTCAATACAGCTCCAGTCAATAGTATCGCGAACTCAAGACCCATCAATGTAATTACAGGGATTAAAGCATTCTTCAATGCATGCTTAATTACTAGACTATCCCTAAGCCCCCTAGCCCTAGCGGCTGTGATAAAGTCTTGAGAAAGTATATCGACTAGATTAGCCCTCACAATCCTAGTATAACTCCCCGATAATACTATGCCTAATGTGAATGAAGGGCCGATTAAATGTCTAAGGGCATCGAAGAACGCGTCTAACCTACCTGTTAAGAGTGAGTCTATTGTATATAAGCCGGTTATAAATGGTGGGGGAGATATATATGCGGATAGCCTACCTCCTATAGGGATTATGCCGAGCCAATTACCGAACACCATCTGGAGTAGGAGACCAAACCATGGAATAAATATAGCATATGTAAATATCCCATAGAACCTCATTAAAACATCCTCGAACTTACCCTGGTTAATAGCTGCAACCGTACCTGTGAATACACCGATCAAGACGCTTATTATGAATGAGTATATGGTGAGCTCTAGCGTAGCTGGAAAGTGATCTAGGATATCTTTAATAACTGGACGGTCATATAATAGAGTCTTACCCAAATCCCCTGTAAATACGCCTGTTATATATCTGATATACTGCTCATGTATAGGGAGATCTAACCCGGCTTTATGCCTCAACTCCGCTATAACCTCAGGTGGAGCCTTCATACCGACCATAGCGGCTATTGGATCCCCTGTCAGTCTCATGAGGATGAATACAAGTGTAACCAGGACTAGGATGGTTGGGATAGCTAGGAGGGATCTGACCACTAGATAGTTTGCTAGCTTACCCATCAACCCCACCGATACCTAGATATAGAGTATATTCTACCAAATGAAAATTCAATGTATAATAATAAAAATATATGAGGTGAAGGGGATCACTAACCCCTATAGACTAAGTAGTATCTAAATAGCATTACGGGATCCAGTACAATACCCTTTATATCACTCTTATATGCTATAAATAGCTTACCCTGTATGAGTGGTATAATCGGGACATCATCAGCCAGTATAGTCTGCACCTGCTTATACAGGTTCGTCCTGGTATTTATATCGGTAGATGTAGAAGCCTGATCAAGAAGTGAATCCACCTCGTCATTGGAATATCCTGAGCCCGTCCATGAATTTGCTCTGGAGTCGAGGAAAGGCGTTGTATAGTCATCTGGGTCGATGTAGTCTGGATACCACCCGAATAATGAAGCCATGAATACTCCTTTACGAGCATCATCTACATATGCTCCCCACTCCTCAGACTTAATCGTAACCTCGATCATCCCAGTAGCCTCCCACTGCTCCTTCAATACAGTAGCTAGATCAGCCTCAGTATCTCCATAATGCGTCGGTGTATACCATAGTTCAATGTGAAGCTTATTACTCTCACTATATCCAGCCTGTTTTAATAGGCTTTTAGCTAAATCTAAATTAGGTCCTTCACCATACTTCTTCTTAAATACATCCTCATGAGACCACATTCCATTCGGGATAAGTGAATATAATGGAACCCATGTATCTAAATATACCCTCTTACATATATCTTTCCTATCTATAGCAGCTGCTAACGCCTGCCTAACTAATTTACTACTTGTTGGATCCATCTGAGTATTTAATATAATATATCTTATAGCTGCACCAGGCACTTCAAGCACGGAAATTCCCTTCTTACCCCTTAACCCCTCAATATCCTGTGGACTCAATGTTCTCCATGCTATATCGATTTCACCAGATTCAAGTGCCAGCCTCAAAGCTGATGAAGACTGATAGAATTTGATTACGATCCTCTTAGTCTTAGGCTTCTCACCATAGTAGTTTGGATTCTCCTCGAGTACTAGAAGCTCATTCCTCTTCCATTCCTTAATCATATATGGACCTACTCCACCTGCAGTCTGATCTGAATCAATTTCATGAGGCTTATAGTTTGGATGGACAGGAAAATATGGTGGCGTAGCTAGTAATGCTAGGAAGTACGAAACTGCATGCTTCAACTTGAACTGTACGGTATAGTCGTCTAACGCGACTACATCATCGACGAATGAAGTGACTAGCCAGGATGGGTCACCCTGGATCTCCATAACTCTCTTAATACTCCTGACTACATCCTGAGCTTTGCAAGGCGTTCCATCAGCGAATTTCAGGTTCTTCCTAAGCTTGAATGTCCATGTAAGTCCATCGTCACTTACCGTATAACTTTCTGCAATCCCCATAGTAATCTCGGTTGTACCAGGTTTATACTTCGTTAATCCCTCCATAATATTATTCAATACTTCCCAGGTGTAGAAGTCGTATGCATTGGCGGGGTCTATATCAGTTACCTTGTCGGTAACCCCTATTACAATGACCTCCTTAGCAGGCGCCTGGGTCTGGAGCATCATGTAGTATGCTACGCCCGCTATGATCAGGATTACAATGATAATCCCGATTATAGTAATCCGAGATATACCTTTCATACAATAAAATAGGTCTATAATCCATCTATAAATCTCTTTCTTTATAATAATGTTTTTAATAGATTTAGTTGATGAAGAGAAACTATATGATTACCTACTTTTAAGGAATTCATCTAAAGGAGCGACTAATTTAACTAAGCCCTCCTCAGTAATAT
>DQXH01000011.1 GCA_011043415.1 Thermoprotei archaeon
TAAAGGGTAGGGCTTCTACAATGGATCTCGAGATACTTGATATTGATGAGAAGGCGTTTAGGGAGGATAGGATAGATTTGAAACTATATGCTTATGCAAAGGCGATTTATATTCCATTTCATATTCAGTCTAGTAAACAGCTCTCCCCAGATACTGTTGATGAAGTTGAGAATCAGATGGGGATCGCCAGATATATTGTAGAGACAATGGATAAAAATGGTATTTACATCCTTGGTCCAGGGACTACGGTTAAGAGGATAGCGGATCTACTAGGGATTAAGAAGACATTACTAGGAGTCGATATCTATTATAAGAGTATTAAAGTCTATAACGATGTATCCGAGAAGGAGATACTTAATATAATTAAGAATGAGGATAACGTATGGATCATAGTTACCCCCATAGGTAGACAGGGTATATTATTTGGAAGAGGTAATCAGCAGATTAGCCCAGAAGTAATTAAAAGAGTCGGTAAAGATAGAATCATCGTAGTGGCCACACAGAGGAAGTTGAGGGACATCGCCGATGGAGTATTGAGAGTAGATACACAAGATCCCGAAGTTGATAACTATTTAAAAGGCTATATTAAAGTTGTGATTGACTATAGAATGTGGAGAATGGTTAAAATAGTCTGATCTTGCTTAATTAACTAAGAACAATAAAACTATCGATAAAAAATTAGAAAATATAGCATCCAGCATTTTCGGTGAGGATATAGATCTACTGTACTTGGCGAGGGGAGGCGATGGGCTTACAATTATTGTCCGTAAGCCTAATCCTACTCCAGAAGAGATTAGAAACTAGTTTATAAATATTAGAAAAATTATACCTAAAGATATACTAGTGATAATGGCCCTTGTTGAGAGGGATTATCCCCATATTATTCCAGAAGAAAGGAACGGATCGGGTGTTTCGGGAGAGAATATGGCGGATAGAGGGGAAGTTAGTAAGGGTGATTTATATAATTGGCTTATACCGACTATTACTATATTAATTCCAATATTAATAGCGGTAGTTTGGAGGTTTATGAGGAAAAAGAGGCTCTCTAGCATCTTCCACCTAACTTTTTTAAAATCATTGTTTGTAGTTGTATTATAGTATCGTAACAAATGAGTTTAAAGATACATTAATTAACCAATGTAAATAATCTAACATTGTATGTATATCAAGAAATTACCAGAGATCGCAGCGATATTATCATCGCTATTCATGGCTATACTAGCAGCTTATATACTAGACCTTAGTATAGACGCCACAGTGTCACTAGCTATATTCTTTCTGGTTGTTTTAGTTACGTTACTTAAGTGGGAGTATAGGTTAGCGATATCATTATTCGGGGTATCCATATTATTCTACTTAGGTATTTTAAAGTTTGAGGAGTTTATTGTCCATACCAATCTCGACATCATAATCTTTCTTCTTGCTATGATGATTATAGTCGGGTATCTTGAGGAGAATAATTATTTTACATACCTGATTTCCAAGATAATTAAATATATGCATGGAAGTGGTGTTAAGACGATTGCATTATTAATGCTTATGGGCGCGTTCTTCTCTGCTATAGTAGATGAGGTCACTGCAATATTATTCATGATAGCGATAACCCTTGAAATCGCCGCTATATATGAAGTCGATCCATATCCCCTCATCCTAGCAGTTACGTTCTCAGTTATCATCGGTGGTACAGCTACTTTAATGGGTGATCCTGTCGCAATCATAATCGCATTTGAAGGTAATTTAACGATGTCAGAGTTCCTAAACTGGGCTACACCAATAACTATACTTAATCTATTCATACTTCTAGCAATTATAATCCTGTTTATAAGGCGTGAGCTTAGGGAGATGACTAGACATATGGAGAAGCTTACGTTATATGAGGTGGTTGAGACTATTAAAAGGGATAAACCAGTTAAAACCCGTTTATCTACAATCTTGTTAATAGGTGTATTGACGCTAATAATATTCCATGATCCACTCTCACAAATATTAAGTAATCTACTTAATAAGGAGGTTACTTCAGAGATCTTTCTAATAGGGTCTCCACTTATACTCGCTAGTATACTTTTATTAGTGGATTGGAAGTCTGCTAAACTAGTTCTTCTACATAGGGTTGATTGGATGACACTATTATTCTTTATGTTCTTCTTTGTAATCGTAGGCTCTCTAGAAGTCACTGGAGTTTTAAGGAAGATACTTGATTCTATCCTGATACTTACGGGAAATTCGGAGTTAAAGATCTTCTTATTCATCACGATACTATCGGGTGTTCTAAGTATATTCATAGCGAATGTAATGACTGTAGCGACTATTGCCCCATTGATTAGAGAGCTTTCACTCATGGGTCTACATGTCTATCCACTATGGTGGGGCGTATTATTCGCGAGTGTATTCATGGCTCTATCTACCCCAGTTGGTACAGCCGCCAGCCTCGTAATGTTAGGTATGCTGGATAGACATAAGATAGGTCGAGTCAGTTTCAGGAGGTGGATTAAGATAGGGATGCCCTCAGCGATTATAACGACGGTTGTATCTATCCTCATCATATTCGTGAGAGGCTTCCTCTTATAATACTGTTCAAACTAATTTTAATTATTAGATGCTAATGAATCTACTGGAATTCGTAGTAAGTGAGTATGATTCACTAGCAGCCCTAATAATATTTCTAATTGTAGTCATTGTTACGCTCTTTAAATGGGAGTACCGCCTACCTATATCAATCATCGGGTCGTCGATACTCTTGATGTTAAATATATTGAATTATGATGACTTCCTCCGGTATATGAACTTCAATATCGTGATCTTCCTCCTTGGAATGATGGTGATAGTAGGTTATCTTGAGGAGAATAATTATTTTACATATTTAATCTCGAAGATAATCAAGTATATGCATGGAAGTGGCTATCGACTCTTTATAATTATGATGTTTTTAAGTGCATTCTTCTCTGCATTAGTTGATCAAGTAACCGCGATATTATTTTTATCTGCATTATCATTTGAATTATCGTCATTATATGAAACCGATCCCTACCCCCTTCTAATAGCTATACTATTCTCAATTATCGTAGGAGGTACGGCCACAGTAATAGGAGATCCAGTATCCCTAATTATAGCATTCCAAGGTAATCTTACGATGACAGACTTTCTTCATTGGGCCGCCCCTATAACTCTATTAACGTTAGGCGTACTTATCATATACATAATCCTCATTTTTAGGAGACATGTTAGAGGACTTACTAAGAGTATGGAGAGTAAGGACTTGGTTAGTGTCAAGTCGGTTTTAATGTCTAATCAGGCGAGGAATGTAGGTTTCTCGACTACTATCCTGATACTTGTATTAATTCTCATAATGTTACATGGGTATATAGCGTCATTCTTGAATAACTATCTAGGATTTTCACTAGATTCTAACACTACTTTAATGCTTGCTCCACTCATAATATCTGGAATCGTATTATCTAAGGATGTTGAGTTGGGTAGACGTATTATAATACATAGGGTCGACTGGGATACACTACTCTTCTTCGTATTCTTCTTTATTATAGTAGGTTCACTGGATAAGACCGGAATCCTCCTGGTCTTTAGAGATATTATAATCGGTTATAGTGGCGAATCTACATTTAAAATGTTTTTATTAGTCGCGTTTATAACCGGGTTATTAAGTATATTTGTAGCTAATATAATGACTGTAGCTACATTGGCGCCAGTTATTAAATTGCTCTATCTAAAGGGGTTATATGTATTTCCCATCTGGTGGGCGATGTTATTCTCAAGTGTATATATGGGTATTTCAACACCCATAGGTACAACTGCAAGTCTAGTTCTCCTAGGTCTCCTGGATAAGAGGAGGGTGGAGAGGATCCCACTACATACATGGATGAAGATCGGTCTCCCAATCGCATTCATATCAACTATATTTGCATTATTTATACTATTTCTATGGTTCTTCTAGGCTCTGGTAGTAAAAATTAAAAAGCGCATACCATATATCAATATGTAATAATGACGATGGAAGCGGATGTTAAGGTAGGTTTCCTATATAAAATAATTAGTGCCATATATCAAGCTATATATAGGGAGATTGGGGACGACGCCTGGGAGATATTATGGAAGAGTGGTGAAATATTATTTGATTGTATTAAGGATGAAGTCCCAATCTCTAAGGATATGAAGCTTGAAGACGCTATATCAAATCTATCAAGATATATAAGAGCTACACATATCGTCAGGGACATCAACTATATTATAGATAGGGAGAAGAGGGCTATAGAGTATCAGATAAGCTTTCTAATACCATTGAGGTATGAGAGGAGGGAGGAGGCTGGCCCAATATATATCTTCTCATCATTATTCGTCGCATTAATGAATTACCTCGGATATACAGTATGTAAAGACCGTGAACCTAGAATTACGGAGGACAATACATTGATTGAGAGATGGAGATTTAAATCAAAGAGTTGATAATAATCTATACCATTCAAATATATTTTTTCCCCAACATAATCAAGTAAAGATGGTGATTTTATGAAGAAGGCTATAATCCTAGGTGGTGTAGGAGCTGTAGGTATTGAGGCGACATATGATTTTATAGAGACGAGTGGTTTCGACGAAATAGTCATCGCCGATTATAACATTAATAAGGCTTTGGAGGTGGTTAAGAGAGTAGGCGATAATAGGGTTTCAGCAGTTAAAGTCGATGTGACAGATGAGTATATGCTTAAAGATGTCTTAAAGGGTTTTGATATAGTTATAAATGCATTACCATTCAAATATGATTATATAGTCACGAGATATGCCGTTGAATTAGGTTTAAATGGTGTAGACGTAGCTACTGAAGAGGATCAATATAGTTTAAATGACGCCGCGGTTGAGAAGGGAGTTACATTCGTACCGGGGGTGGGGGCCACTCCAGGAACTACTAATATAATGACTAAAAAAGGTGTTGAGCTCCTGGATGAAGTCGATACTATAGAGATTTATTGGGCTGCATTTAGGTCTACAGCTCCTAGCCCAGGATTACTATATACTACTATATGGGAGTTTGACCCTAATCTCAAGGAGAGGGTTATATATGAATATGGCGAGTGGAAGCAGGTCCCTCCATTTACGGGTGTGAAGGAGGTCGAGTTCTTCCCACTGATTGGAAAGAGGTTAACAGTATATGTTCCACATAGTGAGACTTGGACCCTGCCAGAGTATTTGGACAAGAATCCTAAGAAGGTCTATGTGAGAGGTACTTGGCCGGATGAAACCATGAATTTACTGAAGACTCTCTTATACTACGGCTTCTACTCGAATAAGCCTATTGAGATTGACGGAGTATTGATTAAACCTATGGACTTCATATATAAATTCCTGCTGTCAAGGCCTGAGGCTAAGAAGACTGAGATATGGGGATATGGCCTAAGGGTGGAGGTTACAGGGGTTAAGGATGGTA
>DQXH01000023.1 GCA_011043415.1 Thermoprotei archaeon
AAGGTGGTTCCACCTGGTGGCGAGGTTAAACTGACTTGGAGAGCCTCTGTAAACCCGGAAGCGACGTTTACTGGGTCATTCCCTGCTATGATATCAGCATCATACGTAGACCCAACCGGAAATAGGCATAGTATTAACCAGACTGTCATCTTATACGTACTTGGATTAGCAAAGCTGAAGATTCTCGATCTAGAGGTTAGTCCATCGCCTGTCTACATGGGTAGGGAGTTTAGTATATCAGCTACCCTAGTTAACGTGGGTAAGGATACGGCTAGGAATGTCGAGGCATATTTAGAGGGTGATTTAGAGACTACCGTCGATAGCTATACATATATAGGTGATATAGATGTGGGGTATCAGATGCCATTTACACTATATGGAATCGCATTAAATGAATCTGGGTGGAAGGAGGTTAGGCTTGTAATAAAGTTCTATGACATATATGATAATGAATATACCATTGAAAAGCCTATTAAAATATTGGTTGAAAAGCCGAAGCCTATTAAGGAAGAGGGTATAATTCCTGGGTTAGTCAGTAATTACTGGTATTTAGGTGTGTTGATAGCGGTTATTATATTCTTAATTGTAGCAGGTTTAATTATATATAGGGCTGTGAGGACACCTAAGCCGGTAGGGATATAAATATGTTATCATTCACTGATATCTTGAGATTTGCATTAACTGTATTGAGGGAGAGGAGGCTTAGAGCTATCTTAACTATAATAGGTGTTTCCATAGGGCCTGCAGCTGTAGTAACTATAATAGGTACTGCTCAAGGATATTCTAATGTAATTACATCTCAACTTGCTTCATTAGGTGAGAATACGCTGGTAATATTTCCAACGTCTAGATATACATTGAGAGATGCCGATTTAAGATATTTCACAGGTTTAGATGGTGTTAAGTCTGTAGCCCCGTTTTATAACATGCGTGGAGTATATCGTTATCCCGACGGGACAGTCGCGGATGTCGGCATATATGCTACTGATATTCATAAGTTATTTGAGTCCATATCGAGCCTAGAGGTTGAGGAGGGAGATATTCCATTAAATACAGAATATACGTCTGCATTGATCGGCTACAAGCTTGCATTCGATGAGGGTGGAAGAAGAATTGTTAACGTAGGTGATACAATTTCAGTTATGGTAGCCGTTACAGAGGATGATAAAGTTAGGATCAAGGTGCATAACTTCCGTGTAGTAGGTATTTTAGCAAAATATGGAAACGCACTAGTAATGAATCCTGACGAGACTATATTCCTTCCATTAGACTCTGGAAAGACGATCTTAGGAATCGGAACATATTCTGGCGTATTGGTAACAGTTAAAAACGCAGATTATGTACCGATTGTAGCAGATAAAATTAAGAATAAGTACCAAGACCTACTTGAGGTTATCGCCTTCGAGAGGATAGCAGCGTCTGTAGGGAGTGTTATAAATGCATTAAACTTCCTATTATACTCGCTATCGCTATCTTCATTCGCCGTAGCTGTCACGGGGGTCATGGCTACAATGTTTACATCGGTAGTAGAGAGGACTAGGGAGATAGGTGTTTTAAAAGCCCTTGGATACACGAGTTTAGACGTACTTACACTCATTCTATTTGAAGCCGTTATAATAAGTCTCTTAGGAGGATTATTCGGGATCTCGGTAGGTACTATAGGAGCTTATATACTATCCTCTAGATCATTCCATATCGGGAATGTTGTAATTACGGCGGCCCCTGCAATAACGTTAAATTTAATAGGGTATTCTATCGGCATGGCTATATCGACAGGGATTGTAGGAGGTTTCATACCTGCATATAAAGCCTCTAAAGTAATGCCTGTAGAGGCATTGAGATACGAGTAGATTAAGTGAATTTATAGAATCCACTCTCCATTATAATCTTAAATGCGTTTTCGGCATCTCTACTCTCTCTAATGAATCCGTCTAGAAGAATATATAGTCTATCAGATTTAAGAAATCTAAGTATCCCTCCAGTATGTGTTACAAATAATATACCGGGTTTATACCTCTTATAATATCTCATAATCTCTTTAGCCATAATCCTTAGATTCTCCATATCTACTCCAGAATCAATCTCGTCAAGGAGAATAATTTTAGGTTTGAGTAGTAGAGTAAGAAATAATTCACTCCTCTTTAACTCACCACCGCTAAACTCTCTATTAACCTCTCTATCCAAGAATTCCACCATATTTAGAGATGAGGCTAGTGAGTAGATTCTTTCCTTAATTATATCTATATCATCATGAAATCTTTTCATGATATTATAGGCTAAATCATAAAGTGTCAACCCTCGTAACGATGGTGGAATTTGATATGATGCCGCTAATCCTAGTAACACCCTTTCATGCATAGGGATATTACTTATATCTTTACCATCTAATAATATCCTCCCATCCACCCTGTATCGAGGATTACCTATTATAGCTTGAATCAGACTCGTCTTCCCAGATCCATTTGGACCTACCAACAATATCTTCTCTTCGTATCCGACTTTTAGAGTCGCCTCCTTAATAATTGTCTTGTCGTTTATTGATACTTTAAGATTATTTACCTCTAATCCCATAGCTAAACAACCTTATATTCAATATCTCATAATCTAATTTAAAGTTATTTTATATAGTGGATTTATGTTGCGGGTCCTGGGTTTAAACGTTCTTAAAACTGTTCCTCCAATATATATCGTAAGGTGGTTTCATGGAGTTGATGGAGTTCGGATGGACTGGTGAGAAGATTAGTAGAATCGGACTCGGTCTATGGCAAATTAGCGATGCATGGGGCTTGACGGATTATAATGCTGCGAAGAAGGTTATTGAGACGGCATATGAACTCGGCGTCACCTTCTATGATACTGCAATCGTATATGGAGATGGCTTGAGTGAAGAGTATCTTGGGAGGGTTATAAAGGAGTTAGGTATCAGGGATAATATCTTTATAGCGAGTAAGATCCCAGGTGAGTACTTAGCTAGAGATGATGTATATAGAGCTGTGGAATTGAGTAGGCGTAGACTAGGTGTAGATGTAATCGACTTGATGCAGGTTCATTGGCCTCCTCTATGGCATAATATACCTACATGCGAGTATATGAAGGTATTAGAGAATCTAGTTCACCATGGTATAGTTAGATATATAGGGTTAAGTGATTTCCCAGTCGAGTTAATCGACTCTGCAAGAGCGTGTCTGGGATATACGGATATCGCTAGTATACAAATTAGATATAATCTGGTTGAGCGTGATGCTGAGAAGGAGATTATTCCATATGCAGTAGCCAACGACTTGGTTATAATTCCATGGAGTCCCCTTGCAAAAGGTGCGTTAACAGGTAAGTATACACCAGATAATCTTCCTGAGTTCGAGGACGTTAGAAGAAAGGAGCCTATATTCCATCCAAGTAACTTTAGAGAAGTATATAAGTTAGTGAAGGTTCTCGAAGAAGTCGGTGAGAAGTATGGTAAGAAGCCCGCTCAAATAGCTTTAAACTGGATTATAGCAGCATATCCCAATATATTACCTATTCCAGGCGCTAAAAATCCTGATCAAATTAAGGTTAATGTAGGTTCAGTCGGCTGGAGGCTATCTTATGAAGACTGGTTTAAGATAGACCAGGTGAGTAGAGAGGTCATTATCAGAAGGGTAATATTATAGCTTAATACTCTCCTAATAAATTATTTATCCGATTATATTATTCGTATGAATCTAGAGTTTGAAGCTGAGCATCCTATAATATTATTAGACCTAGGATCTAAAAGGGTCAAGGGACTGTATCTGGATAATAAATTCAAGACTAGACGTATAGAGTCGTATGACGCAAAATATGTTGGAGAGGGGGTTATAGATACTAAAGATTATCTTGATAAGGTTCTTAAGATAATAAAAGTTTTCCTCAAGCAATCCACATCTAAGGATTATTTACTAGGTATTACTGGTCAGAGGGCTTCTATAGTTGGATGGAGTAAGGACCTTAATGTAGTTACACCTACCTATACATGGAGAAGTGAATCTGGATACCTTATGTACCGTAAGATCAGAGAGAGGAGGGATCTCGGGATTCTAGAGATGTTTCTCCAACCTGGAGCCGGTATTTTAAGAGTAGGATATATTAAGGAGAAATATAGTGATGTGGATTTCATCGGAGGTATAGAGTCTCTTGTAATTTACAGACTATTTAATGACGTATTTACAGACTATAGCTTTGGATATTCATATGGCGTCCTGGATCCATTAAGCCTGAATATAATAGACGATATAGTAAATATCCTTGATATAGACCTAGACAAAATTCCCCGTTTCCTGCCCCTTGATGAAATAGACTTTACTGGTGAATTAGATGGATATACTCTTCACTTAAAATCTGTATTGAGTGACCAGTCATCAGCTCTTGCCTCAGAAGGTTGCTTTACACATGGATGCGGTAAGATTACCTTAGGTACAGGAGCCTTTATAGATTTATATACTGGAGAAGAGTTTATAGGGGATCCATCTATAGGCGTTAATCCGATGCTCGCATGGGCGAAGGGAGTTTCAGCCACGTATATGGCTGAGTATTTTATATATCATGCGGGTGACTCTCTAGACTGGGTATCTGAATTATATAAATGTGATGAGAGGGCGAGCAAGATAGATTTTAAAGATCTTCCATTATATCTTCCGTCATATAGCTTTCTAACTACTGAATCGCGTAAGAGGTTTGATGGAGCGATATACAGGGATTTAAAGCTTAGTACCAGTTTAAAAGAGCTATATTTTGCCGTCTTCTCTTCAGCATCATATTTAATATCTAGGGGTATTAAGAGGGTTTCAGAGTTGGCTGAATTCAATAAAATATATGTTAGTGGTGGTTGGAGTAATAGTAACTTACTACTGAATTTAATAGCATTATTCAGTAAACGGAAACTATATGTTAGGAAGGAGAGGAGCTACTCAACATTATATGGGTTGATCCCCTTCATCATCGAAAATCTCGGTATTAAGCAATATAATGTGATAGATGTCTTAAGACCTATTGAAGAAACTATTGAGCCTGAAGAAGAGTATTACCCAAGTGAGTATATTGAAAAGCTGGAGTCTCTATATGAAGCTACTATAAAGTAAATTCCCTGAGAATATTTTTCTCATCACACACTTTCTTAATTTTTTCAAGTAGTTTAAGCCCCTCTACATCATATTCTAGATTTAAATACTTCATTCTTACAAACCCCACCCCATGATGATGGGATATGCTTCCACCCATACTACTAGTAACCTTCATCACAATATCCCATAATTTGAAGTACACATCTAAATAATCCTCGAGTCTTATCATAAATGAAAAGTATATTCCCGCTCCAGTGTCATAGAAATGA
>DQXH01000102.1 GCA_011043415.1 Thermoprotei archaeon
TATTCCCCTGGTAAACCAAGCTTCTCCATATAGTTATGGTCTTTTAAATCGGCAGGCGTATACACTCTTTTAACTTCGATATCTGATAGGGTTGTGAATCTATCTAATCTCTCTGGATAACGTGATAGTGATTTAGGTAGAGTCTCCCTCTCCCACCTTTTAATACCTTCCTCAATCTCTTTAACAGCATCCTTATTAAATATCTTAGGCATATTGACACCTTGCCAATGAATAAATGATGAATGTAAATTATTAACTTTATAAAATTCATTATAGTAGATTTCATAGATAAGTAATTAACTAAAGATTCTTTATATCTCAATTTAACTAAATATATTGGGGGATGCCGAGGGAAGTCTATAGTGAAATTCTAAATACATATTTAGAGATACCTGATAAACCTAGGGTCGTTAGTTTGGCACCTTCAATAACGGATTCGATAGCGGTCTTGGGGAGGTGGGATCTACTCGTTGGAATAAGTATCTACTGCAAGGTTCCTGATGATTTACCTGAGAAGCCGAGGGTAGGATCATATTTAAAGGTCCTATACCGCAGGTTAAATGAATTGAATCCAGATCTAATTCTACTAACGACAGGTGCTCAGAGAGGGGTTATGGAGGAATTATCTTCAAAGGGGTACAAGATATACCCGATCCCACTCCCTACTTCAATATATGGGATCCTTGAAAACCTCTATATCATAGGAAATATTTTAGACGCGATTGAAAACGCTCTAAATAAGATAAATAGTTATATCAGCCTCTTACACGATATCAAGGGTGAACAACTGGGAACAGTCTACTATGAAGTGGATCTAGGGGAGCCTATTACTGTAGGTGCTCCATCATATATAAATTCAAGTCTATATCATATTGGATTAGTGAATATATTCTCAAGCTATATGAAGCCTTATTTCAAACCAGATTTTAACGTTGTTAAGAGTGGAGACCCAGACTTTATAATTTATGAGATGAGTAAGGCTAGGGAAGTCTCATTAGATAGATTAATTGAGATATTTCATGATAGAGGCTGGGATGGTTTAAAGGCGGTGAAAGAAGGTAGGATTATAATACTCCCGCAGGATAGTCTAGCACATTATGGACCTACACACTTTAATATACTACGTGAAGTGAGGGATATGATATTAAGCTATATTAAATAAAATTTAGAGAGACTCTAGTCTCTCAGCCTCCCTCAATAACCCCATGAGTGACATCTCGATGAGCATCTTAAGAAGGGGGATATCCCTGGTCTTCTGAATTAATATAGCTACTTCATCATAAGACTTACTTAACTCATTAATAAAGATATTTAACTCCTTAACGTCTAGCTCTCTCGCAATCTTATAATACTCGATAACCTGCTTAAGATGGCCCTCTAAAACACTCGTCCCATCCTCAACAATCCCGTAGTGTGGATACATGAGATACCTAGGTCTATATGAAATCATCTTCTTCAGACTGTTAATATATAGATCAAGTCTAGTGGGATAGAGGGTTCCAGGGATAATATAGTTAAGCTCCTTAACATATATCCCCGCAGAGTCCCCGACGAACATAGCTTTATAATCTACCCAGTATATAGACTGGTGGTGACTAGCATGTCCAATAGTATGTATAATCTTAAATAAGTTTCCACTGTAGTTAAGGTCCATATCATCGTCAGTCGATATAATTCTCTCGCTTGGTGCATTATCGGGCCTCCCATATAACTCAGCTATATACCCCAGGCTATCTAGTGACGCACGCCATAGCCTATCAGGGTTAATTAGATGTTTAACCCCCTTCGGATGTACATACGCCACCGAATCCTCTATTAAATTAAGTAATGTAGCAACTGAACCAGCATGGTCAAGGTGGATATGCGTGACGATAAAATCCACTCTACCATCTCCAAACCCGAGTTCCTTAATCACCTTATAAAGCTTCTCATAAGACGACTTAGGACCCTGTTCAATCGAGACTAGTAAAGACCCTAAATTAATAAGATACCCAGAGATAAATGGGACTCCTATACCACTAGGAGTCAAATCAACTACTTTAAGGTATTTCATAAGCTCCTCCATAGGATACACCTGAGAATAACGCTATAATTATAGCGTTATCATATCTAAATATAGGCTTATATATTAATAGATATTAAATTAAAATGCTATTTACAATGTAAGTTAATTATTGATTTTGGAGGTATTAAATATAGATGAAATACTCTGATAAGGATATTATAAAGGCTTCTAAAGGGAAGGAGATACTGGATAAAAAGATTACATTATGTGTTACAGGGAGTATAGCAGCTTATAAGTCGATAGACTTGGCACGTGAATTAATTAAGCATGGAGCCGAAGTCTATCCAGTTATGACTGAAGACTCTACAAAGATAATCAATCCAAGTGTACTTGAGTGGGCTACTGGAAATCCCGTCGTTATAGAGTTATCCGGTGGAGTAGAGCATATAGCATTAGCGAAGAACTCAGATCTAGTATTAGTTGCACCAGCGACCGCGAATACTATAGCGAAATTCGCTTATGGAGTAGCTGATACACCTGTAACATTAGTTCTTTCAGTAGCTTTAGGATATGGAAAGCCTATAGTAATAGTTCCAGCTATGCATGGCCCAATGTACGACAACCCCATACTCCAGGAGGCTTTAAATAGGATTAGGGAGAAGGGTGTATACATTATAGAGCCTAGGATTGAAGAGGAGAAGGCGAAGTTTCCAGAGATCGAGGATATAGTACTTGAGATATTTAAAATACTTTATGAGAAGGATTATAGAGGTTTAAAGGTACTTGTCACCGCCGGTCCCACCATTGAATATATTGATCCAGTTAGGGTGATTACTAATATGAGTTCAGGTAAGATGGGTATGTACATAGCTTTAGAGGCATTATTACGCGGTGGAGATGTAACGTTAATCATGGGTAAAACATATATAAATATTCCGAGGGGAATCAGGGTAATTACAGTTGAGACTACTAAAGATATGTATAATACGGTTTTGGAGGAATTAGGTAGAGAGAAATATGACTTATTTATATCGGCTGGCGCACCTATAGACTATACGCCTACCGATAAATATGAGTCAAAGTTAGACTCGAGGAAGATTAGAGAGATTGAAGTTAAATTGACTCAGACTCCAAAGATAATTGAGGAGGTTAGAAAGAGGTTTAAAGACCTTAGGGTCATCGCATTTAAAGCAGAGTATAACTTGAGTGACGATGAGCTTATTAATAAGGCTATAAAATATGCAAATGAATTAAATCTAGATCTAGTTGTAGCAAATGATGTATCGCGTAAGAATGCAGGGTTTAGGGTAGATACAAATGAAGTGTTTATTGTAGATAAGAAGGGGTTAATCAAGCATGTCCCATTAACTCATAAGAGGGAGATAGCGAAGACATTATTAGATATCATTGGAGAGAGACTCCTCAGCAAGCTTCACTAACCTATCAGCAATGTATTTAATGACATCACTCAATATTCGTTTATTATCATAGGACTGGACTATCTTATATAACTCATCCCTACTCATCCCAGACATCTCCCTAGCAACCTTAACCATAAGGGGCATGGCCCTGACAATATTATCTACAATAGTGATATCCGATACTCTAGATGTTCTAGATAGTGGATTTAAGTCGATTGCGATCGTCTTTTTACCCAGCCTCTTCAATGCTTCAGCCCTATCCCCATCCTCCAACGGAATCAATACTACATCAGCCTTATATATACCCCTACTACTCACCCTCCTCCTCTCACTAGAGATCTCTGGAATCACTCTATCGGCATCCTCGCCTACACCCAAAACCTCTTTAGCGCCATTCTCAATCAACAAATCTTTAATAGCCTCCTCCCTATCCCTACTCCTATAAAATAGATTCACTTCAATCTTAGCGCCTACAATACTAGATAATTCAACGACCTCTCTAGATACTAATGTAGCTACATTACCATTAACCGATATCACAGGATAGTCAGCTAATAATAACGTGGCTACAGCCGCTTTAATAGCTTCGTATGCCTGTGGAATAGTCTCTTCACCTATTAAATAATCGAAACACTCACCTCTCCCATGTGCAATAACTCCTTGTAGGACCACAACACCATTTTTAAATCCTTCTACAATCTTCTCCCTAATCATTAGAGACCAGTATCTAGGGTGATCTCTAGGAATAGTATTCATCGCTAATATAATATTCTACAGCCACTAAAATTAAGGGTAAATACTAACGGTGTACCCAAGTTACTTAAACTATTACATACATCTAAGTATCCTGACTCATCGGATATTATTACGAGAAGACTCTTTTTAACAAAGAAATCTATTACGGATCCCCTCCTAATCTCATTCTTTAATACCGATTTTATTTTAGATTCATAGCTTCTAGACATCATACCAGTCATCCTACTGAACCAATGCGAAACCTCTCCAAATTTCTCTATAGATGGATCCTCGAGAAATTTATTATACGCCTCTGGACCATATACCTTAATCTTCTCACCATATCTCCTGAACATCTCTATGGTGGAGTATTTCCTACGTCTAATAGTTATTACACGTATATCCCTAGATACCGGAACCTTGTCTATAGCCCCTATGCCCGGTGCCCCCGGGGAGATGCGTAATTCAAGTCCACCTCCATATATCTCGGTTAGTACATCTCCATATCCAGTCTTATTAAGTACCTCAGCGGAGTGAGCATACTCCCCCACTTTATTCCATGTAGCCTTGATACCCGCAGATGATAATGAGAAATATAATCCGCCTATCGTTACACCTGCACTCGCCCCGTATCCCACACCCAATTCATATGGACTAGATACTTTAATTGTTTTACAAGGTACATCCGCCATCTCATGCCCATCCCTATAAGTCTTTAGATCGATCTCAGCGTTATTATACACTACTTTACACTCATCCACATCCAGATACTCGATGATTAAACCTGGTTCAATGATTAATCCAGCTCCTAATGAACCGGTTCTTAATATATCATCAGACTCTATTACATACCAAAACCCTGAAATATGCCCTGGAACAAATATTTTAGTCATTCTCATCATTCGATTAGTGAATTGTTAAATAAATATCTTGATATTATCCAAGGACCGAGTATAACATCAATATACATATCCCAGAAAACAGGTTATAATATTATATTTTAGTAGGGATACTTAGTTTTACATAATGAATAATTTAGACCAATATAAGAGAATCATTGGTAAGATACTTCCTGAGGAGGAGAAGTTGAATTTAGACTGGATTGAGGTCAGGATAGAGAATACGTATTACGAGAGGATCCATTATTTAAATGGTAGATTACGTGAGGCCAGTACATCCCA
>DQXH01000099.1 GCA_011043415.1 Thermoprotei archaeon
CCAATCGCAGTTATAATTAATCCAACTATAGTGGACACCGTTACACCCTGCTTAGCCTTATACAGTAGTAATCCACTTATAATACCGCCTATAATCAGGCATATCATTGCAGGGACTGATGCGGGGTATGAATTGAAGAACATTGAACATAGGAGTACGAATACAGATGTAATTAGTATCAGGTAGAATAGTAGGAAGCCCATCAATACTGAACGTGCCCTAGGACTTATAATCTCATATGTCAATGGACCCATCGTCTTACCTTCATTCCTTACAGCCGTCATCAGTGATGAGTAGTCGTGGATCCATCCTATGAAGAAGTTTCCTAATAATATCCATATCAACGCTGGAACCCATCCGTAGAATAATGCTATGAATGGACCGAATATAGGTCCTAAACCCGCTATACCCTTGAACTGGAATCCATATAATACATATCTACTCACTGGGAAATACTGTATTCCATCCATGAACATATGGGCTGGAGTCGGTTTAGATGGGTCAGGTTGCCATACAGTCCTATCATAATACTTTCCATAGCCGAAGTATGCTATTAAATAAATTATAATCCCTAGTAGCACGAACCATATTGGATACATAAAAACACCTCAATATAAAAACAATTATACACACATTTAGAAATATTTTTTACTTAATTATTATCCAGTCTTATGTATATATTAGAAAAAACTTTACATACGGGTGATTGTACTTGGACATAGATATAGGATTTACTTCAATTATAATCCTTGTAATAATATTAGTTATATGGTTCTTAATTGGCAAGAGGATGAATTATAAGAAGGAAAAGGAGATTTGGAGCGTATTATCAAGTCTTATAAAGAAATATTTTGATGTTAAGAAGGTTGATTATAGGGGATTCGGATCATCAGGTTATCAGCTCCTCGTAAGCAGTCCCGGGAAGTACTTCGATAAGTATGAGATCACTGTTATCATGATGGATAGGGAGAACCTTATACACTATATCTATCAGAAGGTTAAGGGAGTCAGGGACTTGATAATCATTAAAGCAGATTTCAAGGGTGGTTTTCCATATCACCTCGATATATCTCATTTGAAGAGGAGAAGGATTAAGGGGACTTTATACGGGGATTATCCTATAATTTATAAGGGTGATTCAAGGGGTGATCAACGTATATCGAATGCGGTGGACCGTCTATCAGATTATCTAAATGATTTTATATCCCTATCACTATCTAAAGATTCTCCTAACATGATTCTAACTGTATATTATAATCCGGAGTCTATTAAAGATGTGATTAAATCTACTCTAGAATTATCTAAGATACGTTAATCAACACTTAATACTCTTAAAGAGTGGTAGAATATTATTTAGAAAATGCTTCAACCCTATTTTAATAGGGGCCTCTATAACTAACACCCTATATGTATCCCTACAGTCTATAGCTATCCTAATAACCTCCTCCTCATAGATTGAGCCGAATAATATATATCTTCTCCTTCTCTTGGTCTTGACATAATATAATGCATTAAAGTCTCCAGCCTTAAACTCGTGGATCGAATCTATATTCCTAAGGTCTCTATATAGGATCTCCCTAAGATCCTTTCCACCTGTGTTCCTCCTAACATTTATATAGAATGGCTGGGTATATCCAGTATCCTCATCTACGAGGATAAACCCTGTATAACCTGATGTAACCCATTTAATATCCCCCTTATCTATCCATGTCTCTACGTCGGTTCGATGGGGTATTGGATGGACCCTCCAGTTAAAAGGTATCTTCATATGCAAGAATGATACTCTACCAAATACTAGGTTCTCCGTCTCGATAAACAGGTCTTTATAATCGCTACTCATTTATATATCTAGAAATTAATATTAATAGCCTTATTTTATAATTTAATGGATGAAATTATCTGATCTATTACATACAGTTAAGGAGTTTGCATATGGGTTATTTGTATTAGATCCTCTCCTAACGATAGTGAGGATGAGGTACCACCTTGATTTAATGTTTATGAGTATATTATACTCTGATACATTGGGTGTCCCAATAATACCTCCAATCTATAGACTTAATTTATTAAAATACTACTATCCCATGCTTGATAAGTGGAAGATCGAGTTACTTAAGGAGAAGGATATCACTGATAAGATGCGTGGATAAGAAGTGGGGTTATCTTCCTAAATATATAGGTTGACTAAATATTTATTTCATAAGATCGCCTTTATAATTATAGACTTGTAGAAGGTGATTAAGTTGGTTAAGGATAAGTTTACCGAGGCTAAAAGGGCTTTGAAGGAGATGTTCTATGGAATGTCCTCACATATAGCCGTCAGGCAGATGATGAAGACTAGGATGTATCTAGAGCATCTATTCATGTTAATCACACTCGGAGACATGCTCGGCATGCCTATCCTACCTCCATACTACTCACTTAAACTACTTCCATATGCTATTCCAAATATAGAGACTTGGAAACGTAGGTTGTTTAAAGAGAGGGATATAACAGATATGCTTTACTAGCTGGTGGGATTAGATGCCTATATCTATGAAGGATTTCGTAGAAAGGCATCCAAATCTAAAGATTATTATATATGCTGGTAAAGGCGGCCTCGGGAAAACAACGTGCAGCGCGGCTACTGCATATTGGTTCTCTAAGAATAAGAAGAAGGCATTATGCTTCAGCACAGATCCACAGGCTTCACTAAGCGATATATTTGAGAGGGATATATTTGGAAAGGGTGAGACCAAGCTGGCTGAGAACCTCTATGTAGTTGAGATCGATGCTGATAAGAGGGTCGCAGAGTTTCATGAGGAGGTTAGGAACAAGATTAAGGAGATGTATAAGATTGATAAGCTTCCGGATGAGATAGATAGGTATATATCATCAACAGCATATGAGCCTGCGATGCATGAGAGCGCTACATACGATGCTATGGCAGATCTCCTTGCAAGTAAGAAATATGACATCTATATATTTGACATGCCTCCATTCGGACACGGTGTAAGGATGATTAGCATGGCTACGATACTTGATGCATGGATAGATAAGATGACTGAGGCTAGGAAAAAGGCTGCAGAGTATCTGGAGGCTGAGGTAAGGATTAGGGGGTCTTCAACAAAGGTTGAGGATGAGATTCTAAAGGAGCTCTCTTCAATTAGGGAGAAGCTCGACTTCTTCAGAGATGCATTAACTAACCCGGAGACTACAGGCTTCTTCATGGTTCTAATACCTGAGAAGATGGCTATACTCGATACTGAGAGGGCTATTAAAATGTTTGAGAAGCTGGGTATATCATTGAGTGGAGTTATAGTTAACCAGGTATATCCATTTGAATTACTTGAAATACCTAATTTAAGCGAGTTTCTAAAGCATAGGATCGAGATGCAGAAGATGTATCTGAAGGAGATTAAGGAGAAGTTTGGAGAGTATGTAAGGGCAATCATCCCGATGTTCGATAGGGAGCCTAAGGGTATGGAGATGATAGCTAAAGTAGCTGACCATCTATTTGAGAATCCAAGTCTAAATCTACTGGAGATGGTGTAACATGAGTGGGAACCACGAGTCTCTAAAGAAGTTCCTCGAGAATAGGTCATCAATAAGATATATCTTCACAGGCGGGAAGGGTGGTGTGGGTAAAACTATATCGGCGGCTGGGATAGCGGCATACTTCGCTTTAAAGGGTGAAAAGGTACTGCTAGCGTCGTTAAACCCAGTCCACTCCCTATCAAGCTTATTCAATCAGGATCTAAGCGGTGGAGTGATAAAGCCTGTTGAGGGTATAGAGAATCTATGGGCCATTGAAGTAGATATTACTGAGAAGGTTATGAGGTATAAGAAGCAGCTCTCAGAGAGGCTTAGATGGTTCTTAAAATGGGCTGATATACCTGTGAAGGCTGATGAATTCGTTGATATAGCAGCCACAAACCCGGCCTTCGAGGAGAGCGCGATGTTCGATGAGACTGTGGATATAATGCTTGAGAAGGGTAGTGAGTTCGACCGCATTATATTCGATACGGCAGCGGTCGCGAATGCAGTTAGGCTACTAGGTCTCAATAAGATCTATGGCCTCTGGCTCGAGAGGATGATAGAGAGTAGGAAGGAGGCGTTATCGCTCAGGGTAAAATTATCGTTTAGGAAGGAGAAGGTTATGGAGGAGATTAAGAAAGACCCTATGATGAAGGATCTACTCGAGCTAAATGAAAAGATTAGGAAGGCCACAGAGATATTTGGGGACCCCAATAAAACAGTATTCTTCTTCGTAACACTGCCATTAGCACTACCGATCGCAGTCGTAAAGAGATTCATTAAAATGGTTGAAGGATTCAACATACCGACTGGGGGAGTCATAGTAAACTCAGTCTTAACCAAGAAGACCCTAGAATTAGGTGAAGCAACAGACTACCTAAAGAATAAGCTTGTGGAGCAGGAGAGATACCTAGAAATCATCAAGAGAGACCTATGGCCCCAAGTTAGAACTGTAATCCCACTATACCCAAGGGAGATCATAGGAGTAGAGTCGGTAATAAAACTATCTGAAGATATGTTCAACTGGGAACCATCAATGGGCTTCTACCAATAAAACAAGTCGCTGAATAAATAGGTAAACCTAGTGCAGACACATCAAAAATTTATAAAGAAGAATATACAACTTCCAATCTATAACAAAGTTATACTGCGACAAAACTTATAAATAAACTCCAAATCCTATCTGTCGCACCATATAAAACTTAAATATCCGACAAAATCAAATAAATATATGTAGCTACTCAAAAATCACATCGGAAACTCAAATAGAGAGTTGAAAGTCCTCTGTATAGCCACTTTCCTTTAGAGTCTTAAGCCATTTTCTAGCTTCTTCTCTAGCCACTTCCATACTCCATCCAAACCTCTTAGACAATTCATTCGCTAATGCATCCAGAATCTTACGCTTACCCTTCATCTACATCACCTTTATGGGTCTATTTCGAAAAATACTGGGTCTGTTGATGACCCATTAAATGCGATGGATGCCTCTGGATAGCATATGCTTCTCATTGGACATCTGTTACATAGGCTCTTACCTACAATGCTCTTCCTATATTCACACCATCTTAGATTTTCAAACACCTATATCACGAAACTCAAATAGAGAGTTGAAAGCCCTCGATCACCTCCATATATTGCAAAGTATCTTAAGAAACTCAAATAGAGAGTTGAAAGCAATATTATAC
>DQXH01000037.1 GCA_011043415.1 Thermoprotei archaeon
GGGGGATAGAAGTCTCAGGGATGGAGAATACATTGTTGTGGATGGCTATCCGAAAGCCTGTGGAGAAGCCCCTGAATCTCCCGTGATTGAATGGGGATGGCTCTGCAAAGTATAAGGCTTGCAGGAGGCTTTTCCATGGGTTATCTGCAAATCATGATAAAAAGTTTAAAATTTTTAGTGCGAGTAGTCGTTCCTCAAACATACAGCATACCTATCCTTGTACTCAAAAGGTGGGAGGATGAAAGTCTATAGATCGTACACATATGAGGATTATATGAAGGCTATAAAGCTTTTAAATAAGGGATCGGGGATTACAACTGTGTCTAGAAAACTAAGGCATCCCTAAATCTACATTACACTACTGGAGGCATAACCTACATAAACCGTCAGTAACTAGATGGATCCCAGAGCCTAGTAAAGAACTAGCATATGTAATAGGGGTAATGCTTGGAGACGGATATCTACATCTCCATACATATAAATATGATGTTGAGCTGCTTGTGAGGGACTATGAATTTGCGGAAGAATTCAGTAGAGCTATGGTTAAGGTTTTAGACAGGAATTATAAGAAACCATGCTGGAGTAAGCCGCATAACAGGTGGAGAGTATATTATAGTTCTAAGTCATTTTATGAATAGTTTAGGAAGCAGAATCTAGAGACATTAAAACCATGTATTGAATATGATAAAGATACCGTAAGATATTTCTTAAGAGGGCTATATGACTCAGAAGGAAGTAATTACAGATGCATAAGAATATCTCTAGCTAATAGTGACTTAAGCCTATTGAGATATACTCAGTATCTACTGAAGGAATATTTTAATATTAAGGCTACAGAGCCATATTTAGTTGCAAGGGCTGGAAGTATTATGGATAGAAAAAGATATAAGAGGATGGTTAATGTTTACAGGATAGAAATTTACAGAAAGAGAGATGTGCAGATCTTCCTAAGTAAAATAGGATTCTCAATAAGAGAGAAACAACTAGGACTACCTAGAAGAAGAATATCCTAATCCCCTATCCCTTTCTACAACCGCAATATTATAAAAATAATATTCTAATGCGGGCCGGCCGGGATTCGAACCCGGGACCACCGGCTATCTATCACCCGGTCGACAGGCTTCTACCCCTTCATTAGGGTCGGTATGCTAGACCGGGCTACACCACCGGCCCTTAATCGTTAAATATATCTACTTGAATTTGTTTTTAAATTTTGTTATTTCCTAATTTATATAGTACACATCATTTATAACAGAGCTATTTATCTTCCGGTGTAAGATAGAGTGGTGGTTCATCGAATTTGCCTAAAACACCTAGTTCCATAGGCTTTAAATCAAGTTTTTCCCTAGCCTCTTCTAAGAGTCTATGGATCTCCTTCAATCTATCTATAGTTTTAATCCCATAATACTCAGTGAAATAATTAATATTTGCCTCATTAAGGGGACAATCGATGTCAAAGCAATATTTTCCTCCTAGACATTTATCATTTACAATAGAGATGTCTGGGATAGTTACATATTCTAAGTCTTCTTTAGTCAATTTCATCCCGCGTCTAACATCTATAAATGCTACTTTACCAGAGTATCCACATATTCCCAAGTCTATAACCAAGTTCTCAGTTACTTTAATGACGTTTTTATACCATGTAATGGGATACTTCTTATTCATTTAAAGCCCCAATTAAATAGAGAGCATCGAGATATATTAAACTAGCTCTACAACGTATTTTAAAGCGAGGAGTTTAATAGTCCGCCGTCGATTGGTATGATGGCTCCGTTAATGTATGAAGCATGTTCTGAAGCTAGAAACGCTGTTAAATATCCTATCTCCTCAGGAATCCCCATTCTATGCGTAGGTATCCTATTTATCATACTGTCTAAAAATTCCTCAATAGAGATTCCCTCAGTCCTCGCCTTCTCTCTAGCGATCTCCATAACTCTCTCCGTCTTAATATATCCTGGCATAATTGCGTTAACTGTTATTCCATATCTCCCATATTCTTTGGCGAGAGTTCTTACTAGACCTGCCATTGATATTCTTAAAGAGTTTGATAGTGTTAATCCTAATATAGGTTCTTTAACAGCTATACTAGTTGAATATATTATCCTGCCCCATCCCCTTCTCTTCATCCCCTCTATAAATGCCTTAGTTAAATATACTGCTGGATATATCAATAGTCTAAAGGCGTATACCCAATCCTCGAGATTGATATCCTCAAAATACCCTGGTTTAGGTCCTCCGGTGTTGAATATAAATATATCTATATCTCCCACCAACTTATGGGCTTCATTAACAATCTTCTCCAAGTCTTCTCTAACTGTTAGGTCAGCGGGTATGTAGAAAACCTTCTTCCCAGATTTCTTATATATATCGTCGGCAGCCTTTGATAGGTTATTTGGATCTCGTGATACTATTATTACATCCGCTCCTGCGATAGATAGTACCTCGGCTATCCCCTTACCAATACCCTTGCTAGATGCTGTGACTAACGCCTTTTTACCAGTTAAGTCGATTAATATCATGAATTAATATATATTGTTTCTCATTGGATAAATATTCTCACTTCCTCTTTAGAAACTTCTCTAGATATTTCGTAATATACTTCTTATGCTCCTGGGTAGCTATGTTCTCCGCCTGCATCCTAGCCTCATCCCTAATAATTTCCCTGCAGTCATATACCAGCGTCTTTTTAAGAAGCTTCTTCGTATTTAATACCGCATATGACGGTAGCTCCGATATTTCCCTAGCGATTTCAAATGCCTTATCAAGCAACTCATCCTTATCGACTATATACTGTGCTATACCTAGTTTAACCGCCTCCTCCGCATGGATATCTTCCCTCATGACCAGGATTTTGAATGAATTTTTAAATCCCATGATATGAGGCAGTAACAAACTGACACAGAATTCAGGATTTAAACCTAGTAGCATATATCCAGGCCTTAAGATAGCGTCTTTAGATAATATTAAGATGTCTGATGCTAATGCGATCCCGAACCCACTTCCAACAGCATACCCCTGTACAGCTGTGATAACTGGTTTTTCAGCGTTATATACTATTGCAGCGGCTTCATACATCTCTTCCAATATCCTGTATACACTCTCTTTATCCATATTCTCGAGGTTAGCCAATGTATTTAAATCCGCTCCAGCTGAAAATGATCTTCCCTTGCCAGATATTAAAAATACTTTCGCAGGAGATTCATCGCCTTCCTCCATACACTTCTTAAACTCTCTAAACATCTCCATGGTAAATGCATTCAACTTCTCCGGCCTATTAAACTCGATATGGAATATCTTGTCATCAACCAGCCTACATAATATCTCGTTAGACATCTAACGCACCATATAAAATTAAATTTATGCATATGATATTAATCTCGGTCTAGATAAAATTCTATGTAATGATAGTTGTAGTGGCGTCTATAAATCCTATTAAAGTCTCGGCCGTTGAATATGTATTCAAGCAGTACTATAAAGATGTAACTGTGAAGGCTATAGACGTAGATGTAGATCTACCTAAACAGCCGATAGGATTAGATGAAATATTATCTGGGGCCTACAGGAGAAGCCGCTATGCCATAGAAAATGTACCTAATGCAGAGTATGGAGTGGGTATTGAAGCCGGGTTATCCCAGTACCCCTATACTGAGTCAGGGTTTCTAAATATCCAGGCATGCATAATCTATCATAAAAGTGGCAGATACTCCCTGGGGATAAGTTCAGGCTTCGAACTACCGAGGAATATCGTTGAATACCTAATTAAACATAGGGATTGTGAGCTGGAGGATATTGCAGAGGATATTACTGGAGTAGATAGAATTGGGGAGAAAGGAGGTATAATATCCTATCTAACCAGAGACTTCATAACTAGGAGAGACTTAACCATACAGGCAGTAGCCACGGCAATAATACCATTCATAAACAAAGAACTATACAGTAGTAAGTGATGAAAAACCCACATAATATTGTAAATAATTTAACTAGGTTTAAATATAGATAATTAAAATGTCAGATGCTTATTAGAAGAAATTTTGAAACATATTTTATGATATGGATAGATATATCCCTATAGTTGGGGTAGGTTCAGCTACAGTATTTATAAAGTTATGTGACGAATTTAAATACGCTATCCTACCATACTATGAATTCCGTAATTCCCCGAATATTCTCAAGAATCTATTATCCTCATGCACTAATACTTTATTTATCCTATCTAGTATAATGCCCGATGAATATCTGGTTGAGGAGGATATTATAGAGGAATTTAAATTATTTTCATCCCGATACAGCTTCAATTATATAATTGCATGGGATATGCCGACCTACTTAACTGATTACGATGGGAGTAGGATTAATACGGAGAAATCCATATCGTATATAGACTACTTAAGTAGAGAATTCGATGTAATTCCACTTGCTAAGGGAGCCTATCCCGAGCATCTACAGTATTCATGCGGTGAAATATATGGCAGAGGGTTTAAAACCATAGCATTCCACATAAGTGAGTACCTATATTCGAGGGCCAAGCCCTGGCCATATATTAAAGACTACTCCCTAACAAGCTACGGATATATGATGCACCTCCTAAAGATAATCCTTGAATACCCATTTAATGAAGTTATTTTAATAGGTGGAGCGAGTCCAAGATACTATAGAGATCTGATTCAATTGGATGGGAGGATAAGGCTAGCAGGATATACATGGTATATCGATGGAGTAAAATACCAGTTATATACTCCTGAGGGAAGTATTCTTAATCTAAAAGATAAATTCTACCTATGTAACTGTAGAGTCTGTAGAGAGAATCCGGTATCCAGGCTTAGAGACCCAGGTAACATCTCTCTACACAACCTACTCATCAATAAATACCTAGTCGAAGGCCTCGAAGACAAGCTATATAAGATAAGGCTGGAGATATATGACCTAATCCTAGATACATATGAAGACCTGATGATCATAAATGAATTGAAGGTAGGCAGTGGATACAGTATATGGAGGAAGGCATTTAATATAGTCGAGAGATACAAGCCTAAATACCTCATAATAATGGGGAACCTAATATCACCACATGACAGAGTATCATATGATGAATACA
>DQXH01000021.1 GCA_011043415.1 Thermoprotei archaeon
ACTGCTCACCCTTCTGCAGGATATATGCGACTCCCATCGCAGTCTCAATATTCTCTATAGCCCTCCTAACCTCACCCCTCGCCTCATCTATAGTCTTACCATGGTTCTGGACTACTAACCTGGCCAACTCCTCCTTATGCCTCTCCATAGCCTCCTTCATCCTAAACAAATATTGTACCCTAGTTGGAACAGGGGTTTCCCTCCATCTCTCAAAGGCTCTAGCCGCTGATTCAATAGCCTTATCTACCTCTTCGATAGTCGCGAATGGAACCTCCGCGATCTTCTTACCCTTAGCAGGATTCATTACGGCAAGCCACTCATCAGTCTCCGATTCTACAAATTTGCCATCAATGTATAATGGAAGTCTTCCATATTGTGATTGAACCTCGGGTAGAAGAGCCATATCATACACCTCTTTTTACATATACAAATTATAATGTGTTAGATATAGTTTATAAAATTGTGTAAAAATCCGAACAATATTCAAAAATATACCCACCAATAATGCTCCATCCCTCTCTTAAATATTATTTAGATTATATTTTTATTTAATAATAGAATGTAATTTTGCCTAAATCGCGGTTATATTAATTTAATATAAGTAATTATATCCTAATAATGTTTCAATTGACATTACTATAGGAAATTTGTATTATTTATATATCTAGACGGCTATCTAAAATATGATTTATATGAGAAAAGTTGAATTAGACGAACTTGACCTTAAG
Organism: Thermoprotei archaeon; assembly: GCA_011043415.1. Lineage (GTDB taxonomy): Archaea > Thermoproteota > Nitrososphaeria > Geothermarchaeales > JDFR-13 > B109-G9. Next base: position 729 of record DQXH01000021.1, read on the forward strand.
ATACTAAATATTCTGCAAGAGAATTGCAGAAGATCTTTGGATGAGATTTCTAAGGAGCTGAATATCCCTAAGTCAACTATATATTATCGGATCAAGAAGCTTGAGTCTATAGGCGTAATCGAAGGATATTATGCCAAGGTTAATCCCAAAATTTTGGGCCATGATTATTTCACGATTACACTCGTAAAGGCTAAGTACGGTCCAGGTTACCATAAGAAAATTGGAGAGATTATATCTAAGATCCCCGGTGTATGGGCTGTATATTATGTATTGGGTGAATATGACTTTGTAGTTATTGCGAGGGCTAAGAATAGAGAGGAGTTTGTATCTCAGATTCTAGAGAAATTTATTAATCATGAGGAGATTGAAAGGACGAATACGATTGTAATCGTCGATATAATTAAAGAGGATCCAAGGATTAAAGTAGAGGATAATAGATAGCCATGTAATGTAATTTATTTAGAGCATGTTATAGGATAAGAGTCTATTATTTGATTAAGAGTACGGTGTCTGAGTTGATTAAAGAGGATGTGGAGCTGAAGACAGGTACGTATTTACTTGTAAGAGGCCCGGCATATATTAAATTGAAATGTGGGAAGGCAGATATATTCGGCGCAGTGATGGAGGAGGGACGTAGCTTAACGGTGGTTTCTGGGCGTCAGGTGCCTATCAGACCCGTCGAAGATAGTCTGCTAGAGTTGAGGGTAGGGTCGAGAGACTCGATACAGTTTATTAATGAGGACCCTGTGCCTAGGTCATGGGACGAAGCAGTTAACATGCTGATGAGTACAAAAAGATTTATCTCTGTCGTTTTAGGCGATGTAGATGTTGGTAAAAGTAGTTTTATACTTTATTTAGCTAACCGCCTAGTTTCAGAAAGATATAAAATCGGTATTATAGACTGTGATATAGGTCAGTCAGATATAGGGCCTCCTGGTACAATAGGACTATCAATTTTAGATAACCCTATTTATTCATATAGTGATGCAGAGTTATTTAATGCATATTTCATCGGTGATAAAACGCCCACTGGCCATCTTCTTCCAATAGTTTTAGGGTCAAGGAAGATGCTTGAAGAGGCGTTCGACGCTGGTGTAGATGGTGTTTTAGTAAATACGACAGGATTTATTTATGGTGGAGTCGCTAGAGCATTGAAGTTATATAAGATTGAGGTTTTAAAGCCTACTCATATCTTCGGACTACAATATAGACATGAACTTGAACCATTAATTAGGTTTCTCGGGATCAGAGATATCGTACGTTTTGTCGACGTATCAAAATACATATCGAGAAAAGGGTTAGGAGCTAGGAAGATCTTCAGAAGACTTAAGATGGGTGAGTATTTTAGAGATATAAAAATACTTACCTTTGACTTGAATAAGGTTAGGGTCGAGAATACTATATTGCCAGCGATGATTAAAGTCAAGTATATTGATGATCTAGTATATAATCTAATCTCCAAGAAGGTTGACGGTGTATATCTCGATAGGGATTCGATATATATCCTCTTTAAGGATGCTTTAGATAAATCGCGGCTCATAAAGTTAATTAGTAAATTTAAAGAAGAATTTAAGGAAGTTAAGATTATATCCTTAAATAAGATTAGGGGACTATATTTAGGGTTATATAATGATAGTAAATTCGCTGGTGTCGGCGTATTAGAGAATATAGATATACGTAAGAGAAAAATTACCATCAAAGCCTCTATAAATCCTGGTATGAAAATTAATAGAATATTATTTGGATACCTTATTTTAGATGATGACTATAATGAGGTATCTAGATTATCCCCTGGGTATATATGAGAAGGGGTGATTATAAAATCAGCTTATCAGATAACTTTAATCCAGTTCTAACGAGTTTCTCGTAGTGATAACTACATAGTTTCCATGTCTTTCTATCTACATCGTACAATGAATTGCTGAATGACATTACACATTTGGGGTTTCTGCAGTGTTCAAGCCCGTGGACATGCCCAAGCTCGTGTAAGACTTCTTTACGGATTCTTTCACCAAGCTTATATTCATCGGCATAATACTTTAATCTAGTTAAATAGACTGAAGCGACCTTAAGAGATGGAGTGGCTAACCCAAATATAAAGTTGAGTCTATATACATATGCATCGACATCTAGCACTCCGAGTATCAATTCATCAGATTCTCTAAATGTATTTAGCCACATATTAATATACTCTCCCTTATACTGTCCCCTCGACTCATCCAGATATCGGCTAGGTATTGAATCGATCTCCATATATCCTGGTTCATAGCTCGGGATCAAACTAAACAGTGGATCAAGATACTTCTTAATATTTAACTTAGTATAATAGATGATCTTAAGCTCCACAATATTATTAATATATCTCTATCGATATATTGAATTAATAATCTCGATATACTCTAGGGATGTGAGATTATGAAAGTACATGTTAAGTTCCTGGCAGCTGTGTCGGATTATACAGGCGTATATAAGACTGAGATTGAGTTAGATGAGGAGGAATATACATTCAATAAAATTTTAGACTTCATAAGAGAAAAGTACCCTGGTTTAAAGGAGATCGAGGCTAAAATCCCAATCATTATATTGTTGAATGGTAGGAAGCCTAAGCCAGATACACGGGTACAGGACGGTGATAAAATAGCTTTCTTACCTCCTACATCAGGTGGTTGAATTGTCTGAAGGTAGGATTATTGAGAATGACCTTGATCTAAATGCGGTTGTAAAAGAATTTTCTAAATATTCTAAAGATGGATCAGGTGCGTTACTCATATTCGTCGGACTTGTAAAGGGGTTAGTGGATGATAAGAAAGTTTATGAATTAGAGTATTCAGCCTATGAACCTTATGCATCCGAGATACTTAATAAGATAGCTGTTGAAGAATCTAGAGATGAGGGTATTTATGATATTAGGATATATCATAAGATAGGTTCTGTAAAGGTTGGGGAGCCTACTCTATATATTATCATCTCTGGAGGATCTAGGCATGATGTAATTAGTAAAATGTCTAAAGTTGTGGAGAGGGTTAAGAAGGAGCCTTACATATTTAAGCTTGAGAAGAGGGAGGATGGTGAGTATTGGGTATATGGAGATGGAAGGAGGTTTAGGAGGGAGAAGCGTTAGCCGCTTAAGACCTTCTCCAAAGCTTCCTTGACAGAGACATCCGAGATAGTATAATATTTTATACCAGTTTCAACTAACGCGGCCATAGCGTTAGGACCGAATGCTCCCGCTACTGCGATATCTACTGATCTATTTACAAGTTCTTGAACCGCTTTAATACCTGCTCCCCCAGCGGCCATAGAAGCTGGATTTTTAATAGACTCTACTTTCAATATATTCTTATTGTCATCCAATTCTACTATGATGAAATACGCCGATCTCCCGAATTTTCTACTGACTATAGACTCTAATCCCTTATCCATATCCGATGCGAATGCTATCCTCATAGTCAACCACCTAAATAACATATTTACGTGATCATGTTTCTTTAGGTTTTATTAATATCGGTTTATAAGGCTCAGGTTTCTTAGGCCTATATTCCACCATCCACCTAGTCCAGCTCCTTAGGATATTATCTACTTTTAATGCAATCTCTTTTATAGCTTTAGAAGACTCTGAATCTGGATATTCTATGATAACAGGCTTCATCTTAGCCATGCTATATGGTATTGCGTCATCATATGGAACCATCCCCAGTAGATCTATATGCCATGTTTTAGCGTATTCGATAATCTCATTAGTTAACTCTTGATTCGTATCATATTTATTGATTACTAATGCTGCTGGCTGCATAAAATGCCTCGTAAGTTTATGAATACGCTTTAAATCACTAAATCCTGCTGGCGTGGGTTCTGTTATTAATATAGTCATATTTGCACCTGCTAGGCTAGATATTACTTGGCATCCGATACCTGCTGCTGAGTCCACTATAATTATCCCATCTTTCTCTATATATTGTCGAGCTCTCTCCTTCTCCTCTGTTACAATCTTCCCCGAATTCGGTCTACCTGGTCTCAATCTAGCTGATATAATTTTAAACCCATATTCTGTATAGCCTTCTCTAATGATACCTGTATCTACCTTATGATATGTTATTGCATCTTTTACTGGGCATACTAGTTTACATGTCACACATCCCTCGCAATATACTTGATTAACTATGTATCTACCCTGATCATCTATATATATTGCTCCATAGGGACACGCTTCTATACATTCTCCACACTTAATACATTTTTCATCTATTATCTCAGCGACTTTACTATCCGAGAAGGATATTACATCATCCCATTTATCAATACCCAATATTA
>DQXH01000007.1 GCA_011043415.1 Thermoprotei archaeon
CAAGTATTTTACATCTCTCGTACTCAGGTTCACGTAGATTATTTAGGATATACCTAAATAAATTCTTTAATACCTCCTTAAATCATTCTTTAACTTAACCCATGTATCTAAAACTACCTTAGAATTTATCTCGATCCCTCTAGACATAATCTCATACAGTTTTTTCTCAAACAAGTATTCAGTAGGTATACCCATCCTGATAATGATATCATTTGCATCCTCAATCGAGTCCGAGTTAATTATCGTCTTAGCTAGTATCGAGTCCTTATAGACTAACTCGGTTTTAAGGAAAAAGACCATTGTAGTATAGATATCTACACTAACTTTTCTTGTCCCATCCCTAATGCTTCTCTCACCGACATATCCCTCTAGTGCATATTTGATATTTGAACCCGCCTCAGTATATACACTATTTAAGATTTGATTAATATATGTCAGATCATCGTATCCATACCCCAGCACACCATATAATCCGCCTCTCTTCATTATATTCCTAATTCTATTTAATACATACTCACTATCTAACTCACCATCTGAACCTGGGGAGAATACTGCTACAATAGTTTTATATCCATCTGAATCAAGTTTATATAAGGCTGCGAGACCCATCTGATCGGCTAATGGACTCCATAAATCGTCTTCAGTCCCAATTGCCAATATATCTCCACCTACATCGAGCCCGATAACATATGTTGGATTTAGATAATCGATGATCTCCTTCAAACCATTGTAAATACCCTTTACACCATATTCAGCAGTCACCACATATATCGGGGCCATCAATATCTTAGATAAGTTTACGGCCTGGAAGATTACTTTCTTATCCCCTCTCATTGCATACGAATCTCTGTAAATAATATATGAGTAGTCGCCTAGTCTACTCACATTCTTCAACTCACTAGATGATATAGGACCGGGGATAGGGTCGATTACAAACCTCTCCCACGGCAGAGCAGCTAGATACACCCCCCTAACAAATTTAGATAACTTCATGTATAGGTATCCAGCTGATGCAATATCCCCTCCACCGCCTCCAGCATATATTAGAATCTTATCACCTTTATTCACATGCATTGTGCTATCCACCGATTTAATATAGTTGAATTTTAATTGCTACGTAAATTATATTTGATTAAATTATTAAAAATCTAATAAATATTTTATTCCTTATAAAATATTAGGTTAATATTTGCATCTACTTAGAGGGAGACATTAAATTAAATCGATTCACAAATATACCTATCCAAAGGTTATATAATTATTAATGACGAGCCTACGTGATATATTTAAGAAGGCTCTAGACACGATAGACGAGAAATATTATGTGGATATTATTGAAAATCTAGTTGAATACAGTAGTGGAACTGGATTTAGACTCGCTGGAACAAGTGGTGAAAGGGAGGCTGTCAAATATATCAAATCTTTGTATGAAGATTTAGAGATGGATAATATTACTATACAAAGAGTCCCTATTGATAAGTGGATATTTAAAGACGGTTATATCGAGGATGTTAAAGGTGAATTAAGGTATCCGGTAGTTTCATATGCTGGATGCAGGGGCGGTACCGCTGAGGGTAAAGTGGTCTATGTAGGTAGAGGCTTCACCTCTTCATATGAGGGGAGGGATGTAAGGGATGCTATAGTATTGATAGATATGGATTATAATAGAATACCTACCCAAGTTATACCGGCTAAAGAGGCTTTTAATAGAGGCGCTAAAGCAGTTTTATTCACACATCTAGGTAGAAGTGGATTGTCATATGTATATGACGATACATTCTTTACATGCGATGGAGACTGTGAAGACGAACTCGGGTTAATTGGATATATACCTGCTAAATATGCGAAGAAACTGATTGAAGATCAGAGGGTATATAGGTTAGTTATAGATGTTGAGTTGAAGAAGGGTTATGGATATAATGTCATCGGATCTTATGATGGAGAATATGATTATGAACTGATTGTGGGTGCACATCACGATGCATATTTTAAGGGGGTATTAGATAATGCATCTGGAGTAGCATTCATGATAGGTATAGCTAAGTTAATCAAGGAGTTAAAGCCTAGCTTGAAATACAGAATTAGATTTATATCATTTACGGCGGAGGAATATGGACATACAAATACGCTATACGATTATTTAATTGGAAGCCACTATTACTTTAGTAAGCTCGACATTAACGAAGTCGATAGAATTATACTATTCTTAAACTCCGATGTAACAGGATATTTAAATGGCCCGATAAGTATCCTTGCGACTCCAGACTACTTTAACCTAATATATGACGTGATTACTGAAGTTGGTGGATCGATACCAGAGGGGGTATATATAGTAAAGAAGGCTAGCATATGGCTGGATATGTGGCCAGCGATAGTTAGAGGCGTGGGAAGTATAAGTTTTACCGATGCAATGGGCGTCGACTATTATGATAAGTATTATCACACACAGAAGGATGACTTAAATATATTATCTAAGGAAAAGTTTAAAAGAAGTGTAGCGCTCGGATACACAATCCTATACTATATAAATGATCTAGAAATCCCGATGTACTGTGGTAAATGCTTGATTGATGATGTAATAGGTAAGATGGATATGAAGCTGATGCATCAACTTGAAATTGAATATGATAAGATTATTGATATGGTGAGAATATATGGATCAAGGCTTGACGATGCGATAAGATCCGTGAATATATATGGTCACTACATATCAAATGCTAGGAAGAGGGGGGCTATAAGACTATTGAATCAAATTAGAAGAATATTATATAGGGAGATATTTAGACTAGGTATAGAATACCCTACGGTTAGAGATCCATCATATAGACATGAATATCTGCAGTCTATACTGAATAAACTCAAGTTAATTAAATTCGCGGTAAACAAGGGAGATATGGGGAAGATAGAGAATTATATAAGTGAATTAGGATTCATTAAATGGGCTAGATTCTTTAGCAGAGAGACATACGAGTGGATCTATCTAAGGATTTTAGAGGATGATTATTGGGCTAAAAATGTGCTGCCAGACTATATAGATCTTTACCCATTATATGAGTATAGGGGGGATCCCGAGGTATTAAATAAACTTATCGATGAAGTATATAAAGACGCCTCCGAAAAATATAGACGTTGCATAATTTCACTATTAAATACATTTAGAGAGTTGACGACATATATGAAAGGTCTTTATGAATGGATATTAGGTTTGAATCTAGAGGAAAAATGATTTTAAGGCATGTAAATATTGTTCGAGGATATAATTAAATCATCTATTATTAATGATTTAAAATATTGAATTTTATGAAATAAGTCGGTATTTAAGCGTGGTTAATATGCTCGATTTATTTAGAGAGGTAGTAAGGAGAATCGAGTCTGGAGAGAGGGATTTAATTAGAGAGATAAATGAATTCTATCTACATAATAGCCCTGTACACAGGTATATCGGGTTAGAGCTACTCGATATTAGGAGGGGGTATGCTAAATTTAAATTCCGTTATAAGAGGGAGATTACCAGGATTGGCGGAATGATTCACGGTGGTATTATAGCTTCTGTAATAGACCAGGTGGGTGGAATCGCATCTATGACGGCGCATGAAAGCCCTAATCAAGTAACTATGGAACTGAAGATAAATTTCCTTAGGCCTTTGACGAAGGATAATGAACCATATATCGCGGAGGCCGAGGTACTTAGAAGTGGAAGTAGGACTATAGTCACGATCGTTAAGATATATGATGCGGAAAATAAGATATCAGCAGTCGGTCTCGGAACCTGGTTTAGATTAGATTAAATTATTGTATCAAAGTCTATATACTCCATAATCCTCTCCAGATAAACCTCATAATCGCTTAAACGATATTTATCACCTAACTCACCAATCTTCTTAAACAATTCTCTAGCCGATTCAAAAACATACGGGCTATATACAATATGCTCTATTCCTTCAGGAGATTTTATAACTAGGCTTCCCTCAGTATATATAGATGCATCTATATAATCCCTTAAACCCGAATCTAACAAAGCTTTACCAGTGAAAACATATATCTTCTTAAATCCGTCTTTAAACTCGATCACGACTAGAGCATACATAAATCCAGTCTCCTTATAGATATTAATCAATACATCCCTATACCTCCTATCTCTACTAGGTTCGGGAAGCCTCGCTAAAGCCTTAATCCTCTCCACATTCATCAAGTCACTCTCCATCTCACTGATTAAATCAATTGTATTTTTACTAATGTATCTAATCTTCATCTTCTCACCAAGAATATTATAAATATATAAAGGAGAATTAAGATAAAAATAGATTATCTAATAATTAAATTATTTGGCCGATGATAATGCCTGCATCAGCTGATTAATGATGAGCGGTATGCTTTTTGAGGCCCCCGGAGGTGATTAGATGGTTACAATAGATGATATTAGAAGAATTAGAGATGAGAGAGACAGGACCGATAGGAGACTAAGCATCGCATTAGCTGTTTTGGCGCCCTTATCAAGTATCATTATGGTTATAGCGATATTAATCGGGGTCTTCATGTTCTATGCGGCTGGAATGGCTCCGCCACCTCAACCCATAGTAAGTACATGGTATTCTAACGACTCGGTCACACATGAAATAATCTACTCAAATACATATCAGATACCTGGGATTATACCTGCTATACTAGGTATCACAGGAGTTATATTGGCAGTGGGTATAGCATTTATCATCATAGAAATATATGTAATGTACAGGTGGCTAGATGCCAGAAATAAGCATTTCAATCGCTCGAGAGAGTTCTTTAAGGCAGTGTCCGAGTATTTAGGTGAGAGAATCCCCGAAGATGTTAGGGAGTATTATAATGAGTTTAAGGGTAGTGTAGACGCGTATTGGGGATTCAAGAGGAGCGAGGTAGGCCCAGTTGTATGGGCTATATTAGCCGGGATATTCTCCCTAGGGAC
>DQXH01000009.1 GCA_011043415.1 Thermoprotei archaeon
AGAGCTTAATACCTTGTTATAGAATGACTCAAGCATCCTAGCCTCATCAACCTTATTCATCCTATTCCTAAGCATATCCACATACTCCATATGGGGAGTAAAGTATCTCGCAATATGTTCCTTTCCCCTACTAATCACGAAATAGAATTCACGGATCCCAGCGTCATATAACGTCTCATATATTATCTGGATCACTGGAATAGGTCTAAGCCTCCCATAATAGTATGTTACTAGTGGAAACATCTCCTTAGGAACTTCTTTAGAAGATGGGAGTAGTCGGGTGCCGAAGCCGGCAACCGGCAATAACGCTGTATCTATCGCCATCCAGCTACACCTACTTAATTGATAAAATTATTATATATTATTGTCAGAAGATATTAAATAATATCCGTCTTCAACTATAGCATATACCCTAATCTTTCTTAACATGTTTCCACATTGGGGGATACAACTCCCTCTCCATAAACACCCTTTCGGTCACGGTAACTACACCCTTATCCATCTTTAAAATCTCTTCACTAGAATATTGCGATATCGCTACAGCAATGACTTCAGACTTTTTAGTGAATAACGCTACTCGGTCACCCTTCTTAAATTCCCCAAATATTCCTATGATACCTGGGGCCTTAAGCTGGGCGCCGTAGGTAATGGCAGCGACTGCAGTATCCTTAACTATAATCTTTGGATAGAATTTAAAGATATATTCATACGGCATTATAACCCTTCTAATTAGAGACTCGTCTCCCTCCTCCTCATATTTATATATAGCGGCGGCTAGCTCATATAATGAGACAAGATTATGATTTTCATTGAATGGCCCGGCTGCAATCCTCCTCAACTCACTTAAATGAGCCCCCACACCTAATATTAATCCAATGTCATGGGCGAGTTTCCTAACGTAAAAACCTGATTCACACCTTATCCTAAACAAGATATCTTTATTCTCCTTCTCAAGAACCTCCAACTCATATATCTCCTTGGTTCTCAAGCGCCTCCTCACGGAGCTTCTATATGGAGGCTTCTGATATATCCTACCTCTACTAAATAACTTAAATACATTCTCCAGTTCATCGTCACCAACGTCACTATGTAGATGGATTACACCGATATATTCCTTGTACGACCCTACAATATACCTCATGGCTGGAGTAGCCCTCTCAATCCCGATAGGCAATACCCCTGAAACCATGGGATCTAGAGTCCCCCCATGGCCAGTCTTAGAAACTTTAAGCATATGCTTAACCCATGCAGTCACCTGATGGCTCGTGGGTCCCCTAGGCTTATCCAGGTTAATCACACCATGATTAATATAATATTCGATTGGACGCTTCAACGGGTGGTAGCCGAAGCCATACTCAACTTCATAACTCTTTATAATAGGCTTCTCATCCCCGGTTAACCACTTGAAGTTATCGACCCACTCACTCATCCCTCTCTCCTTACCATATAATTTGATATAATTTCATCTATAATCTTAATTAAAGTATTTAGATCAATGAGGTGAGTTGATAATATATAATCATATATAGATAGATCATCTAAATCTACTCCATAATACTTTCTAAAACGCCTCCTCTCAGAATTCTCCCTCTCAAGAGTCTCATTATAAACCTCATTATAATCCCTACCCTCTCTATCTGCAATACGTTTGACCCTAACCTCTAGAGGGGCTTTAAGCCATATCTTGATATCGGCTACATCCTTCAGCATCCACCCTGATAAAAGCGCGTCACCAACCATCGAACCCTTTTTAGCCTCCTCCCTAATCCTATTATCAATCTCATAATCTATACTGGGGTCCTCCTCAGCTATCCTAGATAACTCGGATAGCGATACACCCCTCTCCCCAGCAATCTTCCGGAATAACTCGCCTGATGAGATATACCTTAAATTATATTTTTTAGCTATATACTTGGCTATAGTACTCTTACCAGCCCCATGAAAACCTGCAATAGCTATTATCATATTAGTCATTAATATTTTCCATATTTTATTTAAGCAATTAGACTTGAGGATATAATGCACGTTTAATTAATGCACCGACTGCAAGCGAGGATATTAGATACCACCAGAAGTAATTCAGTGAAAGACCGATCATCGGTAGTGGCACGGGGAGGTAAATGAAGCTACCCATATTACTATATAGCTGTGAAAGCCACCACCACATAACCCAGAATATCACTAGCGTAAATATGAATGGTCTAAATGATTTCATCATAAGCTCAGACTCCATCTTCTGAATAGTCTTCAGCTTCTTCTCAAGCTTTTTAGCCTCCTTTGAATCGGCTGCAGACCCCCTCAACTCATTATACTCTCTCCTAAGCTGGTTTATCATCTTCCTCTTCTCAATATAGTCAGGCGTATAAACGAGATATTTATTCAAGATGAATGAAATTAAATTCATTATTGTAGCTACACCCAATATAACGAAGATAGCTGCCAATGGACTATGTATATCAATCATTCTGATATAACCTCCTTAATTATATTGTATAATTCTTCTCCAGCTGCCTCCAGCCCACCCTCCTTATTATTTATAATGTATATTGGGCTATTTGTCAATACCGATACTGAGGCTGAGAAGGCCCTATTATAGGTTAAATCTTCTTTAATCTCGTTCAACCCACCGTAGTCAGCTCGATACCTATTTTGATCACGCATCCGCCTACTATATATCTCCTCAGGCTCAGCCTCGATCAAGATAATCTGACGGATATTAGGTAGATAAGGTAGGTTATTATTATTTAATCCAGGCCACCTACCTCTTTTAGTCTTGATGAATAAATGGGTATCCAGAATCAATACATCATACTTCTTAGATAATTCATTAATTCTCTCTGCAGCCATCCTCTGCAGCTCCATCTGCTTCTCGACATCCAGCCTTCTAATTTCATCCCTATTATTAACAAGCCCTTTTTTCATAGCCTCCTCAAGCATGACTGTACCATAGTTTACGACTATACTGCTATAACCCTCTTTAGCCAGTTTATCTACCGCATAATTAATTACACTAGTCTTACCCACTCCTGGAATACCTACTATAACGATTATTTTACCGGTACTCATATCTTCACCAACCTTGCTAGAGATGGATATAACTCTTCAAATTGCTCCCTCATTAGAATCTGATAATAATTCATTAATATATCTACCATAAGCAATATACCCATACCCGAACCGAATACACCTAGTAGCTGTGCAACCCCCGCTATAACTCCTACGAAGAAGCCACCGACAACTGTTACAAGGGGGATATACTTCTTCAACACTAGGTTGATTGAATACGCCCTCCTCCTGAAGCCAGGTATCTGCATACCAGATTCAACCAGCTGTTCAGCAACCTTCTCAGATGATAATCCACCTACCTCAACCCATACAACTGCGAATAAAATAGCTAATATAATCATTGTAATTACAAATGTTAGAGACCTTATCGGGTCAGCCATAGCCTGGAATATATCGGTTGGCGCAGTCACATAATATAGTAATCCTCCTACAATCCTCAAGCCCCCACCTTCCGTAGTCTCCATCTGGACAATTAGATTCATAAGTGGATCCTGGTTATTGGGATTGAATCTAGACCATAGGAATGTAGCGAACATATTTATATCCGCTAATAGGGTTGAGGCTAGTATTATAGGGATATTTGATACATAGAGTAATTTAACTGGGTAAGTACCTCTAATTCCACGGTACTGTGCATGTGAAATCGGGATCTCAATACGCATCCCCTCAGTATATATCAAGATGAATATCACAGCCAACGTAGTTATTAAACCGAGTAGACTTGGGTAGTTTCCAGTCCTCATAAACGTGGTCTGCAAATCTCCTTGTAAAGCCTTCTGAATTATAAATGGAATAGCTCCAAAATATTGGATCTCGTCATCCACCCTAACTGTTAATGGGCTAAACATCCTGATAAAGATCTGTTGTGCAACTCCCGCTGCAATAAATAGGCTTATTCCGCTTCCTAAGCCCCACCCCTTCTGAACAAGCTCATCCATCAACATTACAAGTATAGTCGCCACCACCAGCTGTAGAAAGACTATCGTAACTACCGATACACTGTAAGACGCTAAAACTAGGTATCTAGACGCGATCATAGCGGTGGCCTCAACTATAGTGACTATAATAGTTAGGAACTTGGTGGCTGCAGTGAATATTCCACGCTCCTCAGGATCCGTGAAATCAAATTTAATTATCTCTGCTCCAGCCAATAACTGCATAATCAATCCTGCGGTGACTATTGGACCGATTCCCAACTCTATTAAAGTTCCTCTTGAAGAGGCGAATATAACTCTTAGAAATGCAAACCAGTCTTGGCCACCTGTTCTAACCCCATATAGGGGGATATTACCCATAATTAAATATAGGATTAAAATTATTCCAGACCATATAAACCTATTTCTTAAAGAGATCTTCTTTTTAGGGGGTTCAACTTCGGGGAGGATATACGCGATTTGTTTGAAGAAGGATTTTATGACCCCCACTTAAACCCCCTTCACTCTAATAAAATTACTTTACCACCAGCTTCTTCAATCTTTCTAATAGCGCGTTCTGTAGCTTCCTTAACAATTACCTCAACAGGTACATTAATCCTCCCCTTAGCCAGTAACTTATCTATACCCATTTTATTCAAATCGATTCTAGTGATTCCCTTATCAATAAATCTCTCCAGATCACCTACATTAATACTCTTCCTCCTCTCATATATTGATTTAAAACCGTGCTTACCAAAATGATCCGGAATATACTTCATCATGTAGAAACGCTTATGCTTCTTAAGCCCGGCGAGTCCATAGCCTCCCCTAGAACCAGATTTCCTATGCTGACCTACTCTACCCCATCCATATGTTCTACTTCCTCTCTGCCATCTAGTCTTCCTATATCTATGAGGCATGAAAAAACACCTTAT
>DQXH01000014.1 GCA_011043415.1 Thermoprotei archaeon
AATTTCTCCCTAAAATTCTATCTCCCCTTCTACCAAGTTCATTCAATAATATAGCACCCTTCCAACCGACCCATAACATATTCCGCTTATACAATACTTCATCAGATACTTGAGATAAGATCGTACTTCGATATTTAACTATGTTGGTAGGTATTTTCTTCATAAACGCGGATGGTGTATTCGGCCTCGGGAAGAATTGCGAAATATTTATGTAATCAGGCTGAGATTCCTTGACGATCTCGACAGTAGCTTCAAAATCTTCCTCATCCTCCCCAGGATGCCCTACAATTATATCCGTCATAATAGTGAAGTGTTTCCCAACCTCTTTTCTCAGTTTCCTTACACTCTCAATATACTCCTCTACTCCATGTCCTCTATTCATAATTTTCAATACTTTATCACTCCCACTTTGGACAGGAATATGAAGAAAATGATAAAACTTTGTTGAAGATCTAAAAATCTCTATTAAGTCATCTATAAATTTATAGACCCATCTAGGATTCATCATACCTATTCTAACTATAAAGTTATTCTCTTCCAGAGAATCGATCATCTTGAGCAACGAGATTATATTCAATCTTGGTTTAAGATCGAATCCATATGCTCCAGTATCTTGAGATGTAAGGTAAAATTCTCTAACCCCATGTTTAACATGATTCGTTATCAACTTAATTATATAATCTGGTGGATAACTTTTTAAATTCCCTCGGGCTAATCTCGTACCACAGAAACTGCATTTGTCGAGGCATCCTACCGATATTCCTATCGGTATAGATACGATCTTATCAGGACTGAATATAGGTTTATATAGTAAGGAAGATTGTGAAAGATCTTCGATATACTCTCCATTTATTATTTTTTCAATAGCTTCAACGACTTTATATCCAGGTGAGGGACCCAGAATCCCATCCACTGAAGTCTCATTTTTTATTCTTCTCAAGTTTATTAGAGGGAGACATCCCACTAGGAGAAGTTTCTTGTCTTTATATAATGCTCTTAATTTTTTCAGTCTTGAGATAATACGGTCTTCAGTCTGTTTTTTAACTCCACAGCTATTTACTATAATAATATCTGCTTTATCTATAGAATCTGATATAGAGAAACCTTCTGATATTAGATAATATCGTATTATATATGAATCAAATTTATTTAATGAACAGCCATATGTTTCCAGCCAGATCCTCATACGACTTAGCTGGAAATATACAATCACTTATTTAAACTTTTAAACCATTTATATGTCGGAGCCATTGTTTTAGGTCTTGAGGCGTAGGCTTCATCAATTCTATCGACACTCGTATTATGAGGCGCAGATTTAACAATCTCAGGGTTGTTATATGCCTCATCCAATATCTTTTTAAATATCTCAATGAAATTATCTAGTTCACGTAGCGTATTTGACTCGGTCGGTTCGATCATCAAAGCTTCTTCTACAATCAATGGGAAATAGATTGTAGGAGCATGTATACCATAGTCCAAAAGCCTTTTTGCGAAGTCCCTCGCAGTCACACCCGTTTCTTCCTTTAAAGGTTTAAGTGAGATAACAAACTCATGCATCCTATAACTCTCTGGAGAATGATCCACCCTCACACCAGGTAGTTCTTTAATATTATAATATAGGTAGTTAGACGCTAAAACCGCCTTCTCAGCAGCTTCAGCCAGTCCTTTACCACCCAATTTCTTTATATAAATATATGCCTTAATTAAAACACCTACATTACCCAAATAAGAGTGGATACGCCCTATAGAGTATTTGAGATTATAATTCAGATGATACCGACCATTACTGAATTCTATTAGTGGAACTGGTAAAAACTCCTTTAAAAATGCTTTTACACCGACAGGGCCTGATCCTGGTCCGCCTCCACCGTGGGGTGTTGAAAAAGTTTTATGAAGATTTAAATGCACAATATCAAAACCCATGTCCCCCGGTCGAGCTATCCCCATCAAAGCATTGAGATTTGCGCCGTCATAGTATAATAGACCATCTACTTCATGAATTATCTTCGCGATTTCATCGATATTAGATTCAAATATACCTAGTGTATTTGGATTTGTTAACATCAAACCCGCCGTCCTCTCACCAACCGCCGATGATAAAGCATCGAGATCTATCTGACCATATTCATTACTAGGAATCTCTATAACTTTGAAGCCGGCCATCCGTGCACTAGCTGGATTGGTACCATGCGCAGAATCTGGGATTATTATCTCATCCTTATAGTCTATTCCACGAACTTCATGATATTTTTTTATTATAAGCGTTCCCACAAACTCTCCATGAGCACCAGCTGCAGGCTGCAATGTAAAGTAATCCATGCCCGTTATCATAGATAAGTATCTAGATAATTCGTACAATATTTTTAATAGCCCCTGAATATCCTCTTCACTCTGCATGGGATGTAACATATAAATCTTCTCATTCTCTAGGGTATCTTCATTAATTCTAGGATTATATTTCATGGTGCAGCTACCTAGCGGATATATCCCCAGATCAACTCCATAATTCATCTGGGATAATCTAGTATAATGTCTTACCACAAGGTATTCAGGCAGATTAGGTAGATTTAGAGAAGTTCTAATAAACTCCTTCGGAATATATTTTGATACCTGCTCCCTTATTTCCGCATCGATGAATGGATCAATTTCATCTAATTCGAATATCAATGGTTCATTCCACTTTGCCTGTCTATACATTGTTAACAACCTCCTTTAAATCATTGTAAAATTCTTTAATTGACTCATAATTATGAAACATGTTAACTGATAAGTTCCATCCTACATCTGTGATATAGCCAGGTAGATATCCTTTATCTAACATAAGCTTATATAATTTCTTTATATCTAAACTAGGATGTGTCACTGTAAAACGCCTGAAAAAT
This sequence comes from Thermoprotei archaeon, assembly GCA_011043415.1. Lineage (GTDB taxonomy): Archaea > Thermoproteota > Nitrososphaeria > Geothermarchaeales > JDFR-13 > B109-G9. The sequence continues at coordinate 2,883 of DQXH01000014.1, forward strand.
GGCTTATTAAATTTATGTCTAAAGCCTATTTGGTTTAAGAGACTATATAAGTAATGTGCATTATCAAGCATTCTTAGTGAAATATTAATTAATCCATCTTTTCCTAATGTAGAAACATATATAACGAATTGAATAGCTGTTAACGCCTCATTAGTACAGATGTTAGATGTTGCTTTTTCTCTTCTAATATGTTGCTCACGGGTCTGTAGTATCATGGTATATGCCCTCTCACCTCTATATAATGTCTTAGTTAATCCAATTATACGCCCAGGCATCTGCCTAATTAATTTCATATCACCTCTTACAGCGAATATTCCTAGTAACGGGCCTCCGTAGTTCATTGGTAGGCCATAAGGCTGTCCCTCACCAACGACGATATCTGCTCCGAATGATGACGGAGGAGTTAATAGAGGTAGTGTCCATATATCAACCCCAACTATATATAATCCTCCTAATGAGTGGATTAAATCACCTAATTTTTTTAATGACATATAGATATATCCATATGTATCTGGATACTCAATATATAAACCTGCACATCCTTCTTTACAAACTTCTTCAATATAACTTATGTCGGGCTCACCACCATCATCTAAGCTATAGAAATGAATCTCAGCTTTAACGCCACTCAAGTATGTCTTTATAACGTCTAGTCTATTCCGTGGAAGATTATCCGGAATCAAAACCCTATTTTTCCCGGTCACCCTTATAGACATTAATAAAGCCTCTGAGACGGCGCTTGACCAGTCATACATTGAACTATTGACTACATCCATTCCAGTTAATTCGGCAACTACGCTTTGATATTCAAACAGTGCCTGTAGAACACCCTGACTTATTTCAGGTTGATATGGAGTATAAGATGTAAGAAACTCCCCTCGACTAATTAAATATTTTACTATAGAGGGTATATAGACAGGTTCAACCCCGATGCTAGCAAATACTTTTTCTGGCGGATATATTTTATTTAATTTCAAATACTTTAATAGCTCCTTCTTAAGATTGTAGTCGTCTACAATTGCATTTATTTTAATATCCTCTTTAAGAAGAAGATGATTAGGAATAACAGCTTCAAATATCTCTCTCGGGTTCGATAATTTTAACCGATTTAGAATCTCACGCATGTCCCTATCTGAATATGAATACATATTTACACCCTCCTTCACTAGAAAAATTAAATAGTTACGAGTAGAAAATATAAGTTAAGTCATGACTAGGTTGAAGCCGATAAACACAATATTATGTATTATTATAATAATCATTATCAGTGTAGTAGGTTATACTATCATATACGCTCAACCATCTTTTAACGTAAGGATTACTAATATAATTGAAGAGCATGGAGGCAATCTAAAAACCGTTATACTACTATATCCTAGTGAAGAAGCCAGTTTAAACAAGCTGATAGTACATCTCCCTACACCATTCCTTGAAAAAGGGTATTTTATCCATTCGTATATCGGTAAAAATACCATATCCCACGATATAAAGACATCGGATAATGAGACGCTATTAGTTTTCAGCAACGTTACTTTATCACCTGATAAGAAGCTTAAGATCGTTATATATCAGCCTAAGTTTATCGAGGAGGGAGTTGAAGGAGATTATAAAGGCAAGTTCTTAGCCGGGGTAATACTAAATTACCCAATTAGCTATATGAAAATGAGTATTAAATTACCTCCTGATACAAGAGCTATGAACACCCCACATGGATACTCTCAATACCAAATAACGCCAGGAACAGTCAGACCCCAGTTATTTGTTGTAGAGAGAACTTTTAATACTGAAGAGATCTCCAGTCTAGTAAAACCGATTTATATAAATTTAAATATGACATCAACGAAAGGGAAGTATGCCTCTATAAAATTATTGAACGCTAATGGAACCCTTACTATCAAGGTCAATCCAGATTCAAGTTTAATAGCTAATTTAACATTAGAGCTTGTAAATACTGGTAAGAAACCTTGGAGCCAGAGAGACTATATACCTATATATAAGATAGAG
>DQXH01000052.1 GCA_011043415.1 Thermoprotei archaeon
CTCTAAGAATACAATTATTTATTGATTTACATGTCTAAAGTCAAAATATTATCATATATACTAACTATAATCCTATTACTAGAAGACCGCCTAAATAAAATGTCGTTATCCCCATTTAATTTAGAAATAGTATATAAAATCATCGGTACAATATTAGTTCCAGTAGCTGTAGAAGTTATCGCAGCATTAATCATATATTTCATCAGCATCTAATCCGGGGATTATCTAAATTATAGAAATATATGGTTGGTGATGAATTAGATAGGTTGATAGAAATCGCTAGAATGAATAAGATTCTCCTCGGATTCCTTAGGAGAGCCGATATATCGACAGACCTTAGATGGGTTGAGGAGATGAAGTATGTTAAGTATATGAATCTTGTTAAGGAAGTAGCTAATCTTTTAAATGACTTGGATTATGCTTTTTATAAATTTAGGAAGCCTATTGAGCATGTATCAGTAGATATAGATATTCTAATAGATGGGGAGGATGTTGCAGAAGCTTCTAGGAGACTATTGAAGAATGGATTTAAACCTCTTGTTATAGAGCCTTATACAGTTACATTCCAGAAATATGGTGTTCCCATCGACTTATATACAACCTGCATTCGCCTGGATAATATATATGGATGGAGGTAAACTATTAGAATACTGTGTCGAGGAGATTGATCTAGATGGTGTTAAGGCTAAGGCAATAACGAGAGAGGCTGAGGTGGTTTCAGTCGCGGCTCATGCAATATATAAAGAGCATATGTATCTATTGGCAGACTACTTTACAATTAAAAGGTGGATTAGTGGAAAAGCCATTAGATTAGCTGAGGAGCATAAGGTTGAAGACTCTATATCTATAGCCTTAAAGCTTAATCAACTTCTAGAGAATGGAGTCTTAGAAGCACCCATAAAACTAGATATAGGTAATGTAATGACACTATATACAAACAAGTTTATCGAAGATAATATTTTCCGGGCGACATCCATAAACCTCATAAAATATCTCAAAAGAGGTGATATAGGGAAAAGATTATTAAGCCGTGTAACACGTTTATCCTACTGATCTATTTTTATTAGCTGCTTCTGCTTCTTCTGTAAATTTGATATATACGATGTTGTTAAGAGGTTTAAGAAGTTTATCGATGAGGATCTCGCTAAAGAACTTGATAGGGTGTTTAGTGAAGCATTGAGAAACGAAGTTAGTAGAGCTTTAAGTACTGATAAGCTTGAGCAGGAGATCCATCTACTAGTTGAGAAGTTTTGGGCTGGGATAGCCCCTCCACTAGCTGAATCTACATAACTAACTTTCTTCCATATGGATCGTGCCACACTAGATGAGTCTATAGATCTAGAAGAAGAGCTTGGTATAACTCTAGCTAAAATTATTAGGAGAAGCAGGTATAAGTATGCTGAGAACCTTATATATAGGTTATCGGTTCTCATCAACCGTGACCAGTGAATTATTGAGAGAGTCTCCAAGTATGATATTAATGGATTCACTAAGATAGTATTTGATAGAGACCCCAAAGCTTTTACGGAGTTTACTGCCTACACTAGATATCTCACATTTAGCTGGATTACCCCTACAGCAACTCTACTAGGTATCGTTAAGGACTATAGGGATGAGAATAGGAATAAGATGGCTCAGTGGTGTAGAGAGTACGCTAAAGAGGTTGAGAATTACATAGACACACTGGATATTCATATAAAAGATGATGTTTATAAGGAGCTTCGTGAACTCGGGGTTCACGATTGGTAGACTTTCATAGAAAAATATGGGTTTTGGTCTACCAACCGTTTCCCCATCATCGAGGCTGACGCCTCTAGTAGGGCTTTTATATATTTAAGTATAACTTTACCTAATGTTTCACCTTCATATTTACTTAGCTTTTATTCTTTCTAATAGATAAATTTATATGTGGCTTAGGCTATCTGTCTATATGGTGATATAGTGACTACTACGATACGTATATCGCTTGAGGATAAGGAGAGGTTGATTAGGTTTGCTAGGAAGGTTAATGCTTTGAGTTTAGCTGAGGCTTTTAGAATGGCGTTGTCCTTAGCTGAGGAGAAGCTGGAGGAGTTTAAAGGAGATATTAATTCTCTTAAAGAGTTGCTGAAATATTCCAAGGTTGTTGGTGGCGATGTATCTGAACACGTAGATGAGGAATTAGCTAAAGCCTTGAGAAGCGAGTTTAGTGGCTGAAATGTCAGTCTTCATAGATACATGTATATTTTATGCTTTACTTGATAGGGGAGATGTAAATCACCTAGATTCTATAGCTATCATGATTCATACCCTTAATGGTAAGTTCGGTAAAGCTTATACAAGTGATTATGTAATATTGGAAACTACATTACTTTCGAGGTCTAGATTAGGGGTGGAAGTTGTCAAAGCTATAATGAATTTTCTAAATAGGAGTGGTATTGTAGTATTAATTGTAGATGAATCTATTTTTAAGGAAGCACTTAAGTTACTTTCTAAAAAACCTAAACGCCTTAGTTTATGTGACGCCGCCAGTATAATCCTTATGGAGAAGCTTGATATTAAAGTATTAGCTTCATTCGACTTAAAAAGCTTTAGAGGTTTAGTGCCTAATATTATTGGGAAGGGATATTATGCTAGTTTAAGTGATGCAGAAAAGAAACATATAAAATCCTTAATTAATTCTATATAAGCTTTAATAAACGGAAGAGTGGAATATAAGGGGATATATAAGTAATTACATATAGATGTTCAGCGATAAATATAAAAGAAAAATAGTTGCTGTTGAAGTAACTTCATACTCAAAGTTTTTAAAGTAATTACAATATTTTCCTTCAAGCCAGACTACGTTAGCAATATCTTTTTTAAGATACTTATCGAATGATAATATACGCGTAAGGGTTTCATGACTATGTGGGACTCATACACCTGCATCTATATTAGCTAGATTCATCTCAAAATTCAAAGTATTCCAAGGCTTTGATAATCCATATTATAATATCAGTATTCCAGATAATATGAGGGAAATATCATGTCTAACATGGATATTAAGTTTACGAAGCATGCTATTGAAAAAATTAGGCTTCTCGAGAAATATGGTTTTAAAGTATCACTTAACATGGTTATAGACACTATTAATAATCCTGTACGTGTAGATAGGAGAGGCAATCAATATTTAGCTGTTAAGCCTATTGATGAAATTTATGCATTAAGAGTTGTGTATGAAGTGAGGGAAAATATTAAAGTAATTATTACATTATATCCAGTTAGGAGAGGAGATACGGTGTATAAAATTAAGTATGATCCTGATGCCGACGTAGTATTGTTAATCTTTGAGGATAAGGGTAGTATTGATTATGCTGATGAAGCTGGTGATATGATTATACATTATGGGAAGGATGGTAAAATCATTATGATAGAAATATTAAATGCTAGTAGAGTGATATCGAAGCTTGTAGAGACACTGGCTAAGAAGGAAGCTATAGTATCATAAGAATTAAATTGTGAGGTTAGATGAAGATTAGATACGATGATGAGAGTGACATTTTATATATATTAATTAAGGAGGGTGGAGTTGAGGATACTATAGATATAGATGAAGATGTTTATATCGAGTATGGTCCAAATAGAGAAATATATGGGATAGAGATCTGGAATGCATCAAATAACGTCATAAAACCCATAGTAGGTAAAATCGCTGAAAAAATTAAAGAAGTAACCAGACTATTAAAATTAACTCCCTAAATCGCTAATTTAAAATTTTAATATCGCTTCATTAATTCTCGTCTTATAAGGTAAGGGGGTTTATATCCTATATATTTTAGGGAGGTTCAGCTTGCATAGGTATTAGAGTGTGAATTGGTAAATAATTCTAAGTATCTAAAGTACTTATATTCTTCGTTATTATATAGTTATAAGAGGTTGGGATGAGCGAGGAGTTTATGGAGAGGATAGAGATTAATGTTAGAAGGCTTATGGGTAAACCGGTTATAAAGGGGACTAGGATTCCAGTGTCTTTAATTATTGAGTTAGTGGCGAATGGATTAAAGCCTAGTGAGATAATTAGGGAGTATCCGGAGCTTACTCTTGAGGATATTAAAGCAGCTTTACTCTATGCATCAAGACTAGTGGAGAGGGAGGTTCTATTAGCACTTGAATGAAGAGGAGTTGAGATTTCTCATAGATGAAAACCTACCATTCTCACTTGTAGAGTTTCTCAGATCTAGAGGATTTACAGCATATAGGCTTAAAGACATAGGCTCAAGGGAGAGGAAGATGATAAAATAGCCTATTATGCTTTTAAGAATAGCTTCATTTTAATAACATTAAACAAGGACTTCGGTTATATCTATCATCAGCTATATAGAGGAAAGTTAACAATTCTCATTATTAGAGTTAAACTAGCTATACCAAATAAAATAGTAAAAACTATGGATAAGCTGATCCAAAGAATAGACTTTTCAAAGTATGGAGGAAAGTCGTAATAACGACAGAGAAGCGTGTAAGGATAATAGGATAAAATAGTTTTTAATATCTATATCCTATCCGGATGCGTCTCCTAGTTTATAGACTAGATCTAAATGCTCCCAGCTCGGAATATTGAGTGAGGCCTCATCACTATATTCAAGGTATTTAAAAGTTATATGCTTCTCTATAAATTGATACAGCGACTGTAGGAGGCTCCTCAGAAACAGGCATATTCTATGATACAGGTATTCGAGACTATGAGTAGTGTAGGCCTCGATGGATCATGTAATAGAATAGTCCTAAATCAATTTCTTTAAACATATTATTACTAAATAATCTAATATCTACTTCAAGCTAAAAAGCATCTATAGTTAAGTTTATTTGATATTAAAAATTGAGATTCGCTGGCTGGAGACCGAGATGGAATTCTGAAGA
>DQXH01000013.1 GCA_011043415.1 Thermoprotei archaeon
CTCTCGTCGATCAACTTCTCAATATACTCCTTAAACAACCCTCCATACCTCTTCCTCCTATCGCCTCTCCACCCATATGTATATGCTAGGTTTAGAGACTCGTCGAGCAGTAGATATATTGGATGGTCGCCGAACCTATCTTTAATATGCCTTATAAACTCCTTGATAAACCTGAATTCTATACCCTTAGTCTCGATCTCTATATCTGCATCCACCTCAGATATAAGCATTAGAAACGGGTTATAACCCGATCCACCCTCCATCTTACCGAGTCTCTCATAATAGTATCCGATGTTATGTAGTATAAAGTCGATTAGGAAATGGCCCCTTGGATGATGATAGCTTGAGTCTATACCAGCGACGATAAAATCCCTAAGCATATGATATAGCTTAGATAAATCGTCTGTAAAGCCTTTAAACCTATATCTACCGACTTCCTCGATAGGCTCTAGATAGTAACTGTCGGATGGACACTTAAAATCTTTATATGCCTCAATATAGAGCTTAACATACTTCTCTATATCCTTAAGCCTAATAAATTCTTTAATATCATTTTCAAGAGACTTCAAAGCCTCCATTAAATGCCCTCTAGTTAAATACGGCTCTATAAAGTCGTCTTTAATACTAATAGATTCTAATCCATATATCCTAACCTTCTCCATCCCATTAATTTATGTATAAAGGAAAATATAATAAGGTATCGAAGTAAATTATTTTAGAATAAACAATGTTATAATAGGTGGTTGAATGAGTCAATCCAGCAAGTCATTTAGGAAGATTGTACATTTAAAGGAGAATATAGATAGGCTTAATGTAGAGGCTGATATAGCTGATATAATTATAGAGCCACATGAAAACTCTAATATAATTGTATATGGATATGCATATGGCGGGGAAGTACCCGAATGCGAAGCATTGAGCGTCAATAGAGATATTCTAATTAAGATTAGTAAGGGTAGGGGTGAAAGCAGGTTATATACCGTCAAGGCCAAGATAATAGTCCCCCCAGAAATGATTACAGATGAATTGGCTGTAAGGACGAATATAGGTGATATTAGAGTCGATGGACTCCCTATAAAAAACCTTAATTTAACTACGTTGAATGGAGATATACTCTTGGGAGGCATAACCAGCGAGATCATTAGAGTAAATACGTCTAATGGAGACATACTACTCAGAGGCGGGGAGTATGGGAATGTCGAGCTAACCACGATTAACGGGGATATTAGGATAGAGATTCAGATGAGGAGGGGATTCACATTAACTGCATCTACAAATAGTGGTAAGATTAAGCTTGGGATGCCTATTGAAGCCTCAGCCGAGATTCATGTATCGACTATGAAGGGGACTATATCAATTGGTAAGAAGGATAAGTTTAGGAGGGTTCAGAAGATCGATAGAGAATGCTATTTATTAGCTGGAGATGGAGATGCTAAAATATACTTGAATGCAGTTAATGGAGATATATCTATAAACCTCCTCAAGGAGATAGTTAAAAAGCCTTAAAGACCTCTTTAATAGAGTATATAAAGCATATTAAAATTAGTATGAATGGAATGTAGTATGACGATATTCTAAATATAACCGTATATACTAGATTAAAGCCGCTACTTAATCCAATACCTAGGAGATAAAGATACAACTCTGATACCCCCACACCCCCAATCGTAATTGGTAATGCCGAGATCGTTAGGACTAGATATAACATGTAGATAGATGTTAAAAGGGATGCATCTATACCCACGGAATTTAATATAATATATAGAGACGCTCCACTAGATACCCCTATTAAATATGAGACGAGTAACGTGACTAAGATAGATATCTTATCACTAAATATGATATCCCTATATTTAGGTAGCTCCCGAGACCACCTCAGAAAGACTTCATCATCGATCTCACGCGAGAATATCCTAGACATCTTATCTATAATAAACTTGATTAAATTAACTACCCGCGATACATTAAGTAGAACCATTATATTGACTATTAGAATAAGCATACTCACGACTAATCCGATCTGGAAATAGATATTCTTCATCGTAGAACTATAGTTTAGTATGAATCCGGCAAATACAAATGAAAAAGCTACTATAGTCTCTTCAAACGCCTCTAAATATGAGAGTAGTAGAGCCTTCGGAGAATCCACTCCATAACTCCTCAATAAGTAATACCTATATAATTCATCACCTAGGTATGAGACTCCTATAAATGAGAATACTTCACTAGCCAGCCTCAATATAATTCCCTTAGAGAGACTAATCTTAAACTCTCTTACAAACCTCCTTACAATTATATTGAATCTTATACCCTTCAATATAAAAGCCAGTATAGTTGGTATGGAGGCGTATATGATTAATCTAGGCGCCTCCACAACTAACCCGGCCGGTAATCTAGTGCAGATTAATAGTATGGAGTATAGGATTATCGTCAATACAACTATGATTGTTACCCTCTTATAGATAATCTTCCTATCATAAGCTTTCATCGACTCTATAATTATAAATAGAAGGTATCTATTGAATATTACGCTTTAATAACGTAGATATTAATAAATACTTGGGTTACTCTATTATATTGAGTTAATAGTGAGGCGGTAGGCTTTGGGTCGGAAGCTTAGAATATCTGAATTCGAGATTAGGTTTCTCACATCAACAAGAGGCGTGTTAAAGAATATTGTACTCATGTTATATACTGAGGATGGGAGAAAATTAAGTTTATATAATATTCCACTGGAGATCGCTATGGAGCTGGAGAAGTATTCAAATAATGGGAGCGAGTTTATATCGGGGGAGGTTGATTACGACTATAGATATACTATATTTGAGGTTTTAATGGAGATGCCATTGATAGAGAAGGTTGTCGGAGATAGTATTAAAGAGATCTATATAAATGGATATGACCCTGAGAATAATGCATATTATGCTGAGGTTGAGATAACTATGAACTATACGGGGGGAGTTAAGAGGGTTAAGATGATACCTAGCCACGCGGTATTACTATCGATTATAGGTAATATACCTTTATATGTTGATAGTGATTTAATTAGAGATTCTATAGATGTAGAGGATATTGGTGAGTTGGATGACCTCGACTTAGACGATATATTTGATGATGAGGATGATCAGGTGCCTTAGATTAGATCATTCTTATAATCTCTAGAATCCTCTCTAGAAGCTGGGGTGTGGATGCAGATACGATTTTAATACCGCCCTCCTTTAGAATCGATACATACTCCCTATCATACTGCCGGACGACGACCTTTCCACCGGCTTCCCTTACAATAAAGTGGGATGCAGCTATATCATATACCCTTAGATCACCCCTCACATCTATATGGGCATCTATCCTGCCTTCAGCCACATAACAGTCTTCCAAGGCTGCTGACCCGAAGCTCCTAGGATAATTTGTGCACCGTAGTATATATAATGCGGGTGATTTCATCGGTATTGCATTGGTTATTGAGATCGCCATATGGGAGATTCTGGTATCCCTAACCCTACTGACTCTAATACGCCTCCCATTTTTAAAGGCTCCATAACCCTTATATGCATAATATACGTCTCTATTGAATAGATTCATTACCAGAGCCGCATATACATCCGATAATGAAGCCCCATTAGATAATGCAAGTGATAATGCGCTGAATGGAACACCCCTAACGAAGTTGCTTGTACCGTCTATTGGGTCGACTATCAAAATCTTATTATTTACCGCCGGCTTATAGTCTCTAAACCATTCTTCAGATACAACCCTATAAAATAGTTTATTCCTCTCTAAATAATCCCTTAACGCAGATGCAGATGAATAGTCGAGGGCTTTGCCGAATTCCTTAAATGATATCGAGCCTCTATCCAATTTACCCTTAAGCTCCTCATATTTAGACCATACAGCATTATACATCTCATCAGCAGCTTCACGTAGGATCCTGTATTCATCCATCATAATAACCACACTAATCTAAATGAATACTCATACCCTCTAAATATGCTAAAGCCTCCCATATAGCCTCTCCATATGATGGATGGGGGAATAACGTATCTATAATTAAATCATACTTTAGAGAATTCTCTACAATTACGGTGGAGAGTTCAGATAGACTCGATGCTATATCACCTATAATATGTATCCCATATACTCTCCTATCCCTTCTGCTGTAGACGATTTTAATCAAGCCCTTCACATCCTCTGAAAATGCCTTCCCAGAGACTGTTAAAGGAATTTTAACGGATTCCAGATAATCATGTCCATATTCTGATAAGCCTATTGTAAATACCTCTGGATATGAATATACGGTTAATGGAATATAATCTGGCTTTCTCAATGCACGCTTATTAACTATAGATTCAGCTGCATTAAGACCCTCAAAATAAGCCTTATGCGCAAGCATGGGCGGGCCCGTAACATCTCCAGCAGCATATATACCCTTTATATTCGTCGCCTGCATACCATCAACCACGATAAAACCCTTTTCATCAAGCTTTAGATCAATACCCCTAATTAGGTCATTATCCGTATTTGGAGTCCTACCAATAGCGAGTACGATATTATCAAACGAGTACCTAGATCCATCCTCCAAATATACATATACTTTATCACCAGTTTTAACCTTCAGAATCTTTTTAGATGTGTATACTTTAATCCCCATCCTCCTCAGGTTATACTCCAGCCTCTTAGAAATATCCCTATCCAACCCCGGGAGCAGGGTATTCATCATCTCAAATATCGATACCCTACACCCGAGTGCATTATATAACGTTGCTACTTCAATGCCTACGGGCCCGCCTCCA
>DQXH01000053.1 GCA_011043415.1 Thermoprotei archaeon
ACATTACCCATCATAGGTATAGCGAAGTATGCCTCGAAGTGTCGGTGGGTATTCCATTCAGCCGTAGCGATTTTAGCCCCATCCTTCAATCCGATAGCCTCTAAAGCCGATGCAAGCAGCTTAACCCTCCTATAAAACTCTCGATAATTATACCTAACTTGATCTTTATATACAACCTCAACATCTGGGAACTGGTCTATAGCCCTATAAAGGATCTTATCTAACGTCAATTCATAATTACGAGGTACGGTCCATACCAATATAATCACCTCAAGATGAGAATCAGCTATAATAATTATTTTTTACATAGATAAAAACAATTTATATATTTAGAAAAGGAATCGATATATATTATTTAACATACTTTTATTAACTTTTTCCATAGATAATAAGAGGATTATAAATCTATCTATATAACTCTAGATAGAGGGTCAGACCCGGAAATAGTATTCATCAAGGTTCATAGCCTCCGTGAGTCATCATCCCCTCCGATATAATTTTATTACTGAAGTTAAAGTCAAAAATATTAACGCAATTATGAGAGAATATAGTATAGCTAGGTAAACCTCTCTAGGTGCGAGTATAACTAGAGTTGGATATAGAAGTAGATATGGTGTTACAGATAATACATTATTATACCTCGGCTCAACACTCCTATTCCAGTAATCATATATCAATATACTTATCGCTGTTACGATGAACCATCCTATGAAATTTGTATATGGAATGCCGAACCATTCTAAAAATGTATGTGTATTCCATCTCCATACACCTAGCGAAACCATTATAGGGTCTATAGCCATATCGAGAATAACTAGTAATGACGCTGCTACAACCCATCTAAATCTAGATGTATAGTATGAAGCTGCTAAATATGCTATGGATATATAGATTCCCCAAGTGAATATAATTGGAATAGGCACGCCAAATATATTGGACTCTTTAAATAAGAGGTATTCATAGCCTCCAAACGGAAAACCTGTCCTAACTCCTATAGCCTCGAAGATAAATCCTATTAGAGACCCCGTTAAAAACAGTATCCATACACTTCTCCATACTAAAAGAGATACTGATATTATAAAGAGGATATATCCAATTGATAATGCAATATCTCCATACACTCTATTATACAGCGTTAGAAAAGCTTCCATCAATAGCGAGATATCCAATATTATAATAGGTATATGAATTTTAATATCTTCATGCATCCATTAAATAATCTTCCGTCTTTAATTAAAAATTATTTTACCGAGTCCAAACTCGAGATAAAGAATATACACGTTATATCTAGGATTTATATATCTCTTCCTTCTCAGTCTTCTCACTTATAATTCTACTTACTCCCTCTGGATCCTCTATAATTAAGGTGAATTCCAACTCACCCTTCATAGCCCTCCCAATTAAATCCATTCTATACCTCCATTTCTCCATATCTATATCGGGATCTTCTCGAAGCATTTCAAGAACCTCCTTAATTCTATCTAATACGCCTTCAACTGTCGTGATGAAACCGTGTGACGCAGGTCCAGGTGTAATGGAGATGCCGAATTCCGGGATATATATCGAAGCCGTCCCGGCTCTAACAACAATTATATTTAAGTCATTTGGAGAGTCTATATGAACCTTAAGTCTCTGTGGCCCATGCGATTCAGCCGCTCTAACGTCTTTATATATGTATCCACAGTTTCCACACCTTCCACTGGATATAATTATCTTGCCGATTAAGGGAATATTATGGAAGTATTCTGAGATCGTGAACTTAGATCCGCATCTAGGGCATTTAGACTCTAGACTCCAGAGCTTCCCCTCCTCAACCTCATCCATTTAAACCACCTTCTCAACCAGCTTCGCATCTCTAATATGTAGGCGTCCGGAGTCGCCATACCATTTAATATCGTATTCAGTTATATAGATGAGGTATCTGAAGTTAGATGCGTCTATTACATAAGACTCATACTCTCCACCCTCCCCCGTTGGATTAAAATTATATTTACATGCAAGTGATATCAGGTTTTCAACATCCTTCTTAGATTCTATAACCCATCCTAAGTGTATAGGCTCTAGGCCTAATGCAGATACACTTACTATCATATATTTCACCCCTAGTTTAAGGTATAGTCTGAGTAGATAGTCCTGGTCTAATCCCCATAGTGGGGTATAGGTCTTTAAACCTACTTCATCCGCTAAATTCTTAATTCTATCATATTGATACCTACTTGCAACAGCTCCTGATACTACACCATCATAACCCATTCTATACATTATCTTAAACGCTTTCTTAAGGTCGTCTAACTCCAATTCCTTTATACCACTCGACTGGAAGAAATATATCTTCATATCCATTGAAATAGCCTGTAGATATGTCCAATCAATATTAACTGTATGAAACATATAACTCTCTATATTACGTGGTTTAATTACGAGAAGAGAATCTACATCAAACCCGTTTTTAAGAGCTAATAAAGTGGCTGTAGTACTGTCTTTACCACCCGTATATAATGTGAATAACCTCATCACATATGAATTAGTGAAGCCACACTTAAATTATATATAGTGTAAAGCCTGTAAATAAACCTGTAAAATATGTAAATAGCTTTCTCAACATCTATACCCAATACACTATATACATCTTACTTAATTATTTTTCAATAAATTTAATCGTACAATTTAGTTATTCTACTTGATTTTAACTAGCCAAATATAATTGATAGAGATATATATACATCTTTTTAAATATGATTTAACTTCCTAGCAAACGGCATCATATGATATATTTCTCTGGGGTGTTCCCATATGAAGATTGTTGTATTGGGAGCTGGCCGTGTAGGTTATGCTATTGTAGAGGATCTCATCAAATATTATAGTGATATAGACGAGATTATTGTAGGAGATATTATATTTGATAAAGCTGTTAAAGCATCTAAATTAGATCCTGAACGAATTACACCTGTTAAGGTAGATGCAAGTAAATTGGATGAGGTTATTAACGTTATCAGGAGATGCGATTCATTCATAAATGCTACATACTATGGGTTAGCTAGAATATCTATTGAAGCTTCTCTAAAGACGGGGATACCGTACTTGGACTTGGGCAGTGGATTATATAGGTATCATGATGCATTTTTAGAGGCTGGCGTGCCAGCTATATTAGATATTGGGGGCGCACCCGGTCTAATTAATATCTTAGCTAAATATGGTGTAGACTCGCTTGATGATGTTGAGTATATACATCTGTATGATGTGAATGAAGAGGTTAAGGGGCCGAATGTAAATGCACCTATCAGATATAAATACTCGCCTGAAACGGTGTTAGATGAAGCTACAATGCCGGCGGTGATATATAGGGATGGGAAGTTTATTAGAGTCCCTCCATTAACAGGCTTTGAGGAGAGGCAGTTTCCAGAGCCTATCGGAGTTAAGAAGGTCTTCTATATCTATCATAATGAGGTAGAGACTCTTGCAAGAACCTTCAGAGATAGAGGGTTAAAGGAGATATGGTATAAGATAGATGCATTTAACCTCCCATGGGAAGAAGGGATGAAGTGGAAGTTACTGGCTGAGCTAGGGTTCGCTAAGAATGATCCTATAGAGGTCGATGGAGTTACGGTCTCACCAAGGAAAGTACTTATAAAACTCCTAGAGAGGATACCGGATGCATGGGAAGGATGGGAGGGATATGAGCTTTTAGAGGCTGAGGTAAAGGGATATAGAGGTGGAGATGAGGTTTTGATAAGAGTCTCTGCGATTGCAGAGATAAATTGGCGTACTGGAAGCACTTTAACAGCCGCTCCACCAGCGATAGTCGGATACTGGCTCGCCAAGGGAAAATATAATAAACCAGGGGCATATCCCCCTGAACAAATATTAGATAGTAGAGAATTTTTAGCAGAATTAGCTAGAAGAGATAATGTAAAGATATTATATGAAGAAAAGAGAGATATACTAGAATCTAGCCTATAGAAACTCCATATTAATTGCACTTTAAATTGTATGCGCTGCCGAAGAGTAAAAATATTTATAAATATACTTCTTACAAATATACTTGTGAGAAATATAGTTGAGAGAAAAGCAGATATAGATAGGTGGAAGAGGGTAAATGATAAAATCCTTGTATATGGGAGAAGGAAGGTTGGAAAAAGCTTTTTTATAAAGAATCTCACTCAATGGGATGAGTTTTTCTTTGTTAAGAGGGATGGCGGGATACTAGATACTAGAAATTTTCGTGAAATCTCATATGATACGTTGAAGGACTTGATCTTAAGGAATAGAGATGCTATTATAGTTATCGATGAGTTTCATAGGCTTGGAGGAGATTTTCTAGATTTTTTACATGCATACTCTGACAGTTTAGGTAAAATTAGACTTATAACATCTACTCTATGGCTCTCTAGAAAAATATTAGCTGAAGACTCGCCATTACTAGGAATATTTAAGGAGTTCAAAATGGGGTTGATTGATGAACGAGATATCCTAAGATATACCTTTAAACATCTTAAAGATGTGGAGGCAGTTAATGCGGCAGTATATCTTAGAGAACCATGGTTAATACCGATATTCAATAGCTATGAGAGTACGATAAATAACATGGCTAGAGTTTTAGTAGAGCATAAGAATACGATTGAAAGACTTATAGGAGAAGTATTTAGA
>DQXH01000039.1 GCA_011043415.1 Thermoprotei archaeon
ACCGTCTATGAAGAAGATAAGGGAAATCCTAGATATATTACCCAATGATACTCCATTAGCTGCTAAGGCATACTTCAGTGATATGAGTATTGTATTAAGTGAAATATATAGGGTGTTAAAAGATGGTGGTAGAGTGGCTCTAGTAGTGGGTCAAGGAGTATTCCCGGATCGGATTATTGAGGCAGATGAAATACTAGCTGAAATAGCTTATTCAATTGGATTTAGAAGACCAGAGATTTGGATAGTAAATAAGAGAGTAGTTACAAGGAGTAGGACGATTAAGATAGGATATGCGAGGGAGAGTATAATATTTATAAGGAAATAATATTGACTAATTGTCCGTATACACACTCTTTAATATTTATATATTTGTATTGTTAACGATGTTATATATGCTGACACCATATGAAGTGGTTGTGAAGACTGCATTGCCAGCTATAAGAAGTATTCTGGTAAGGGAATTATATAATAGATATGGCTATAAA
This sequence comes from Thermoprotei archaeon, assembly GCA_011043415.1. GTDB lineage: Archaea > Thermoproteota > Nitrososphaeria > Geothermarchaeales > JDFR-13 > B109-G9. The sequence continues at coordinate 486 of DQXH01000039.1, forward strand.
CAGCTTGAGATCGCAAGTAAACTATATATTACTCAGGCTGCAGTGTCATATTATCTTACGGAGTCTAGGGGAAGATTTATAGATGAACTGATGAAATATGAAGATTTTATAGAGAAGGTGCATGAACTGGCTCGCGAAATCCATGAAGATAATATCGATGTGAACGAACTGATACTACGTATAAGCGACCTAATATTCTATCTAATGAAGAATAGATACTTATGTGACTTACATAAAATCATTGAGCCTTCGATAGACGTTGAGAAATGCACCTTATGCCCTATTATTACCAGGAAGTACAATATCTAACTCCTTTAATCGGTTAATCCCGTCTTCAAAGGAGAGATATTCAGTAGTGATATTGTTATCTACAACACTCATTATATGAATATATTTCTCTATACGAGGCTTGAACCAATCGATCACATGTACTATATATCCACTATCTAGGTCGACGCATCCTAACTTTAGTTCATACTCATCAGCAAATACAATGTCATTATACGTGATCCTTCTAAGATACTCTGTAAAATATTTCTCCAGATATAAAATAAAGTCGTCGTCAGGCTCACACTCTATATATTCAGCTAACTTATACCCCTCCCCATCTGAGGGGATATAAATGTACCCAGCCATATCAAATTGATAATTATGATAATTATTTACATACTTTAAATTAATTGAATAATGTTTCATTGCTCTATCACTGGGATACCAAACCTTATAGATATCTTTTTCTTCTCTTCATAAGATAATCTACTTGGATCCCAGAAGCCCTCGTAAGTCTTCCTATACAATTCCGTAGACTCCAACTTCCTTATATTCCTCCTATATTTAATCTGAGACATACTCTTTAATCTATTCATCTCTAGATATTCTTTAATACTATATGAATATATCTTCTGAAGCCTATCACGATATATCTCTGGAAATACGTTAAATGTACAGAATGGAATCAGCCTGCCATCTGGGGATACATAGTGAATGTCACACCTCTGTATTCTAGCGACATCATAGTTATACTCATCCTGGAAATGCATCATACCAACGAATAGTGTATTTAAATGGAACTCTCCTAAGGCATGGTAATTGTGTCTTGCAAATATATTGAATAGCATCCAGTAAATACGCTTCCTCTTCTTCAACTGTTCAGGAGTATGTTCCCATATAATAAACTTACCAATTTTAGCGAGTAACTTAAGCAGAGCTAGCTTCTTACTACCACCCTTACGTATATATTCAGTCAACTCCTTAAGATAGTCTACAAATCCACCGACATCTAGGAACTTAGGTAATGGAGTTATTAAGCCGGTCTTCTGATCCTGGAATAGATATGTGGCTACGCCACATGCAAAGTGGTTAGACATAGTGAATTGAGGCTTGCCAGTTACAGCCTCAATAAATTCACTTATTGGAATTGTAAATGGAACTGTATACCAATCCTCCTTTCTAATCATGCCACTAGTCTCTTCCTCCACTCTATTCACTATATCTGGAATCGTGACCCTAAGTCTATTCCTCTCATTCTTTGGTATTCTACCAACTAGACTAACTGGTTGGAAATTGACTCCTCTAACTATATCATTATGCTTAAGTCCAAATAATATCATCTTAGTAACCTCATAGTCATTAACAGTCTTAATTACCGTTGGAACAAGCACGGCACCCAAGTGAGCCTTCCTCAATGCATCTAGAATATATGGAATTTCCCAGTGACTCTTCGGATTAGTTATAGGCGTTACTCCATCGAAACTCATGTAAATCGTATTTACACCAGCTTCCCTGATCTTTATAGCCAGCTCAGGCTCCTCTACAAATCTTATTCCAGTAGTATTTAGCTGGACATGCTGATAGCCCAGCTCCTTAGCTATCTTAATAATCTCTATAATATCATCTCGTAGGAGTGGCTCACCGCCTGTAATTTGAACAGCTATAGCTGGAATTGGTCTAGCCTTTCTAGCGGCTTCAAGCATATAACGAATATGCTCGAGACTAGGTTCATATACGTATCCGGCTCTCTCTGAGAAAAAGAAGCAGTACCAGCATGACAAATCACATCTATTTGTAGCCACTAGGTTTAGTAACGCCGTATGAGATTTATGCCTTACACATAGTCCACAGTTAAATGGGCATGCATTAACGACACCCACATACGGATTTAAAATCCCTCTACCATCTGCAGCCTCCCTCCTCTTCATATAGTAAAACTCCGCGTCGGACCAGTATATATCCTCAAACTCACCATGATCAGGGCAATACTTCCTAATTAAAACCTTTCCATCCCTCTCAAATACAATAGCCTTTATAAGAGATCTACATTCTGGGCACACGCTTAAGGTATATGTAATCTTCTTCTCGCCCTCCCTCAGCTCCACTCTACCCTTTAATTTAATATTGAAATCAACTCCCCTACGAGGGAGGAATCTGCTTATTATACTACGGCCTACAGACTCAAATATACTTGGATCCTCCCTACCCAATTCAGCTAGTAGCTTGTAATTGATCCTCCCATCCTCATAGAATAATTGTTTAAACTCTTCCTTTACCTCGATCCTCGACATTAAATCCACCTAACTACTTTAAATTATCAGCTATTGTATAGATATAAAGGTTTAATACGAGTCACCATATGAAAGATATTACTTATAGCAGATGAGATGCATCGCAATACGAATTAGGTGTATCTAGATATCTCATTCCCTCTCTACATGTATTGAATGTAAGGTTATATTTCAGTGTATTATCCCTTATATACTTCAAAATCTTGTATCTATAGGAGTATGGGGGATATCTATAGCCATACACTTGGATACCATATTCCGTATATAGCCTCATTAAATCACCCTTTTTATCGGGAAATACGTCCAGAACCCTTCTGAAGCTATCTGGCTTAGCCTTATATATCGATGACACTATGTGTGAAACCCCCATGTCATAAGCGAGTTTAATCAATTTCTTAATCATATTCAGGTCATCCGTAATATAGGGTATAACTGGATCTATTCTAAGTGAAACCTTAATACCATTTTTAATCAACTTCTCAACCACCCGCAACCTAGCCGACGGCCTTGGTACATTCGGCTCAATTAATCTAGCGGTTTCATCATCCAACGTCGTTATCGTAATAGATACAACCGCATTCAAGCGTTTTAGAAGGTCGATATCCCTAGATATTAAGGTAGATTTAGTCGCTATCAGAACCTCAACATCATATTTAGCTAGTAATTCGAGTATCCTCCTCGTCAATTTATACTCAGCTTCCGGATAGGTATAGGGATCAGTACTATATGCGATTGCAATCCTTAATCTACCCTTATAACTATCTAGATCACGCTTAAGATTCTTCAGTAAGTCTTTTTTAGGCCTAGGGTTAAATGGATCTTTAATATAGCTTGTTATGTAGCAGTATATGCATTTGAAGCCGCACCCAGTATATGGGTTAAGAGTATATTTCTGTGGACAGGGACATAGTGGCGAACGCCATGGATCAAACTTCTTTAAAATCCTCATCTAAAATCCATTTTAGCAGGATATAGAATTAAAAATATTTAGGTGGGTCATAAACGCCGGAAATCATCACTATTCAGACAGTGACGGTTAAATCATCCCCTTTAAAAATTTAACATATTTGACACATAAATTTATATATGCGATGATGAGTGAGGTCCTCAATGAATATGATGATTAAACCCCGAGGACGGGACTGAGCATAATATCATCATGGTAAGTATCCTAGTATTACGGTAGAAGAATAAGACTAGGATTTATTTAATATGAGGATTAAAAAGAATTTTGGATTTATTTATTAGCTCTCGGTCAAAAGCTCGATTACCTTCCTTAAGTGATTATATATGTCTATGCCCTTATCCGTTATCTTCACCTCGACCCTCGCTGGAAGTTCCTCGGTTCTTATATATTCCTCAATTAGGTTTAACTTCGCTAGTATCCCCATAACCTTATATAGTTTATAGTATGAGACTCCAAGCTCTTTAAGGATCTCTCTGTATGATCTGATCCTTTTTTTATCGGCTAGGTATGATAGAATCTTCACGACATCTGGGTCGAAGAATTTTAGAATATCCTCCTTCATAGACATACGTCAACAACTCCGTTATATTATTATATATCTGCTTTAAATAAATTATTTACTA
>DQXH01000065.1 GCA_011043415.1 Thermoprotei archaeon
ATTTTAAGATAGATATATGGATATTACATTAAATATATTGAGGTTTATATGGTGGAAACCTTTTATCCAGCTCGCTGAATATATTCTCAACCTTTCTTATCCACGGCATAAGACCCTCGATGGATGTTGGATACTCTAAATAGATGTTTTTAACAAGCCTCATGACATCAATAACATATTTTAGATCCTTGACGATCTTTAATTTACCATGTAACGTCGCCTTAATAACTCTTACAGCCTTATCGAATGAACTTAAAAACGAGTCTTCGTCTCTAGCTTTAATCATGTCACTACTAGTTAATATCCTATGTTTAATTACGAATTCATAGTCTAGATCGCTATAAGCCTGTAGGATATACTTAAATACATCTAATCTAGCTTGTCTAATGCCATATGAGCTTGTCACATACTCTCTCTGGTAGCCCCATAAAGCGTCTCTACTATAGTCTCCAGCCTCTAAAGCCTTTTTAATATGTTTCGACGCGACCCATGCACCATATAATCCGTATCCGATACCCTCTGCAGTCGCTGGATTAATCATTATTGCAGAGTCGCCGACGGCGAGGAAACCGTTTCCAACAAAGTTATATCTAGGCCTTCTATTAGGTATATTCCACGACCCCTTCTTTAATATCCTTCTATTAGCTAGATACTCGGGTATTACTTCATTTGCATACATATTAAGTAGTTCATGAGGCTTATAGCTACTTACACCCGGAATCATCCCATTTCCAAAATTAAGTTTCTTACCATCCTTATCCCACGGGAAGATCCATACATATCCTGTTGGAGCATATCTACTTATAAAGTGTAGATGCAGATTTTCTATATCCCAAATAGGTTTATCTACCTCGACGATCTCCCTATATGCAATTATAATATCCCTGGACCGAACCCTCTTATCTATGAGCCACTTATCAGGAGTCTTCATCAGCAGAGTAGCAGGGTATCCAGTAGCATCTACGATTATCTTACCATATACTTTAATGACGTCATTAGACCCTACCTTATACCCGACTATTCCCTTTGCATAGTCGTCATCTATAATCAAGTTATTAGCTATTATACCGTCATACAAGTCGGCACCCTCTTTAATAGCACGGTACAATAACTCTTGTCCATACCTATGCCGATCTACAATATACCCGCCATCCTCAGCCACTATCTTCAGATAATAATCTATACTCCTCGGATATACTTTAAAGCCTTCGACCCACATTCTAATAACATCTTTACTAGGTTTGGGAACATTAGCTGATTTAAAGTGATGTGCTGCTATTGCATCACCACATATCTTATCACCTATCAGTTCCTTATACCGCCTATCAATCAGTGCGACTTCAAATCCATCTTTAGCAAGCAGGTATGCGAGGGTTGTACCAGTAGTCCCGGCTCCAGCTATTACGACGTCATAAGATTTTCTATTCATTGTATAAATAAATATCTAAAGGGGCTTAAAGAAGAATTCTAAATAATTTTAATGATTAATAATATTCTTTACTATCTTCCCTTCTTTAATCACGATCCTAACATTCCTTTTATCTAGTAGGATCCCTATATCCTTCCTAGGATCCTCTCCAATTACGATTATATCAGCTATAGCCCCCTTCTTCAATACCCCGATTCTATCACCTAGCCCAGCGGCGAACCCCCCATGGTAGGTAGCTGCCTTCAGCGCCTCGATAGGCTTCATACCCACCTCCTTCACAAGTAGCATGATCTCATATGAGTTCATTCCATATAGATCCATCCCCTTCACACCTACGAATAAGTCGGTTCCTACAGCTATTTTAACACCAGACTTATATGCGTTTCTAATATTAAGTTTATGTATCTCATGTACCTCAGTCATCTTTTTATAGGCCCACTCGGGAATACCTTGCTCAGCTCCGAATTTAACTATTAAATCAGCTATAGTTAGAGTTGGGATTAAAACAGCATCCTTCTCCAGCATTAGATTGATTCCATCCTCGTCAATATATATTCCATGAGCAATGATCTTCACCCCACCGTTTAAGGCGTTTATAATCCCATCTCTACCCTCAGCATGGGCGTGGACAAACTTACCTACACTCTCAGCCTCCCCTACAATAGCCTTAATCTCATTAACCGTCATCTGGGGGTATTCTGGTCTATCGCGTTGTGAGGCTACGCCTCCTGAGGTGAAGATCTTTATAAAGTCGGCGCCCTCCCTTAATGCATATCTAGCAGCCTTCCTACATTCATCCACTCCATCACAGATTAGAGATGATAGTGGCATATGTAGCTTGGTAGTCCTGGCGTCGACGTACTCGATCGGTAAGAAGTGGATATCGCCATGTCCAAACGTCTGGCTAATTGGATATCCAGATGCAATTATCCTAGGCGAGTTTATCACCCCTTCCTCTACAGCTTCCTTGAGATATAGGGAGATTCTACTCCCAGCGTCACATATGGTGGTATATCCTGCTTCTAAGACACTTTCTAAATCCCTCATCGCACGGGCTATAAATACTTCATATGGAGTAATTAATGATTCCTTGATATAATCCATAGACCTTAAACCTGTAATATGGATATGTGCATCTACCATACCAGGCATTATAAAACCATTTTTGACGTCGATTATCTGGGCATCCTCAGGTATAGATACTTCACTAGATCTACCTACATCAATAATCATAGAATCCTTAATTACCACGACTCCATCGCTCAATACCTCCTCATCAACACCATTAAATAATTTACCATTCACCAAGGCCATTACAGTCATTAAAATCACCAGAAAAATACCATAATAATTTAATATATGTTAATTAGGTAAAATTAAGATTGGTCTACTCCTCTCCAAATATATTATTCAGAACCTCGTCCAACTCTTTCCATCCACTTAAATACTTAACGATAAGAATACCTTCTGGCAAGAGTGAAAAATATTTTCCCTTGTACAATCCCCTAACTATAACTCCATCATCATACGTAATAATCTCGAGAAACTTACGTAACTTTTCTATTGCAGTATTAACAATATTTTCATTTAATATAACCATATATGCATCTTCTAAATCGCATAATTCTTGTGTAGCGCGTATATACTTATCTTTCACATTCTATTTTTTCTTGATAAGATTTTTAAGGTTTCAACAAAAATATCGATCTCCTCTTTAGTATTATAGAGGTAGAAGCTTGCCCTCACACTCGCTTTAATTCCAAGCCTCATATGAAGAGGCTGAGCACAGTGTAATCCGCTTCTTACCATCACATTATTCAACTGATCTAATAAAATAGCTAGTTCATGTGGCTCGAAGCCCTCTAAATTAAATGCTATAACACCTCCCTTATGAGCAGGATCCTTAGGCCCATATATCTCTATACCACTTACCTCAGATAATTTATCTAATGTATATTTCGTTAGATCGATCTCATGCCTCCTTACATTATCCATCCCTACTCTCTTCAAGTATCTTACAGCCTCCATTAATCCGACTGCCCCCGCTATGTTCGGAGTCCCCGCTTCATACCTCCTAGGAGGATATTCAAATGAGATTCTGCACCCCCCACCTATACTACACTCGACGCTCTTGATCATATCCCCTCCACCCATAAATGGATTGAGGGATTGTAGAAGGCTGTGTTTACCATATAAGACACCTATTCCAGTAGGTCCAAGCATCTTATGACCTGAGAAGGCTAGGAAGTCTACATCCAACTTATTAACATTTACAGGTATATGTGGAACTGACTGAGCCCCATCAACTATCATTAAGGCATTATATTCATGTGCTAACTTCGCAATATATTCCACATCATTTATCGTACCTAATACATTTGATACATGGGGCACCGATATAATTCGAGTTTTAGGACTTAATAAATCCTCTAGATGGCTTAGATTTAAATACCCATCGTCGGTTATATCAGCAAATTTTATTCTACATTTCTTTATGCTACATATTAAATACCATGGGACTATATTGCTATGATGATCCATTATAGTAAGTATGATTTCATCCCCATTATGCAGATTATTTAGACCCCAGGAATATGCAATTAAATTCAATGCTTCAGTAGTATTCCTAACAAATACGACTTCATCTTCGTCGCACCCGATGAAATTAGCGACTTCACGGCGGGCCTCATCATATATCTGAGTAGCCTCCCGCGCAAGTAGATAAGCCGATCGATGTATATTGGCATTATACTCTCTATAATATCTCGAAATTGCTTCGACCACCTGAACAGGCTTTTGGCTAGTCGCAGCATTATCTAAATATATTATATTCTTTCCTCTAAGCTTCTTCCTTAGGATCGGGAAGTCCTCCCTTATTTTATAGACGTCATACATCAATAACATTAAATATTTAATAGAATTTAACTTATTCTCTTCCAACCATATTTAGACGTATCATAAAATGGCATATTAACTACTTTACCAAGTACTTTACGTCCTCTAATGTCTATAAACACCTCAGTATCCACCTCAG
>DQXH01000046.1 GCA_011043415.1 Thermoprotei archaeon
ACCATTCCACTTTATAGTAGCTCCATATTTGTTTAATGTAGATCCTGGGTATATCGCCTTAGCAGCGTTCTTGGAGAGAGGTGTTTCAATGCTTTCAAGCGTTCCAATAGGGTGGCTTTCTGATAGGATAGGGGATAAAAGAGTTATACTTATATTCTCAGAGGCGATGCTTTCAATTGGAATATTATTCTATATATATCCATATCTAGGAGTATCAGGCTTCCTTGCATCCACCTTTTTCATCGGTTTAGGGACAGCTAGCTACGCCCCTATAGTATCCGCATTAGTGTCAGAGCTCTCTCCAGATAACCCTGAAGATGCGGTAGGCTTCCTATTAACTGCAATATCATTATCAAGGCTTCCAGGTTCAATCGTAATCGGACCTTTAATGGCGATCCTAGGATATGGAGGAGGCTTCACATTTACATTAATATGTCTAGGGATAGTCGGGCTGGGATTATTTATCCACTACCTTAAATCAAGCTCCCTACCAATTAAGTAATCTTTAATACGATTCAACTTCTATAATAAATTAATATGTGTAGGATATTGATCTCAGCAGGGAAGGCTTCAAAGCTCTATAATATATACCCAGATTTAGTTTCAAGTTTAATCAAAGCCTCCAGATACGATGAATATGAATTTAAGCTGTATGGATCGACTAGCCATAAGGATGGATGGGGTAGATTGAATATCCAAGCCCTAGATGGAAGCCTATCTATATCGATCCATAAAAGTTTAAGGCCTATATATGTCGATAATCCTACTATAAGGCTGGCTCCATATCCATTTGAAGAGTATCTTGAAAATACATATATCATCGACTTTATGCATAGTAGAGCAAGTAGTAGGGGTATGCCTATAAATATCTTCTCTGTTCAGCCATTCTATGCAACAACTGAAGCAGGATATAAACTATACTTAATCCATAATGGGAAGGTTGATAAAGAAGCCATAGCCAATGAACTAGATATATCAAAAGATAGTAGTCTCTATAAGCTATACAGCGACTCATATATCCTCACGCTATATATAGCTAAAATCTCTTCAGGTGAGATTAAACCGGATATCGTTAAAAATCTTGTTAAATATACTTCGACAGCTCTTAATATTGGGGTTATACTAGTGACAGACAATTATATCGATATGCTGATAGGAAGCTATTATATAGGTGGTGATAAGCCGAAGGAGGCTAAAGACTATTATAAACTATACTTTATCGATGGTGATGATATGATGGTCTACCTATCATCGACATTGATAGACTTTGAGGACTATAGACCGAAGTCGGTTAAAGACTGGAGGGAATTAGATAATGGAGAGTATCATTTATATCGATTCGATTATAGGGAGGGTAAGTATATCTTTAAAAAGGAGTTTAAAGTGGTTAGCGGGTAAATTTAGATGAAATTAGATCTAGTATTAAGTATGTAATTGTCTTACCCGTTATATCATTTACATCCAGCTCTGGGGAGTATTCAACGAAATCCGCTGCAACTACATTCAACTTACCTAATCTCCTGATGATTTCACTAGCCTCTGGATATGTAAATCCACCTGGCTCCACAACACCTGTCCCGGGTGCGATGCTAGGATCAAGGGAGTCTGTATCGAATGTGATATATAGGCTTGATTCACCAATTAATTCAATTACTTCATCTAATATCCTATTTAATCCATATCGCCTAATTCGTGAAATATCATATATCTTGACACCTGCTTCCTTCGCATAATTATAGGAGTCGACTGAATTCACATATCCTCTCATACCGAGTTGGATAATATTATCTGGTTTAATCCCGACGTCGTTAATTATTCTATAAATCGGAGATGCATGTGTATATTTTACGCCTCCATACGATGGTAATATATCTAAATGTGCATCGATATGCACTATCTTCAAGTCATTATATCTCTTGTAAATTGCTTTAACCAGGGGATACGTTATCGAGTGGTCTCCACCAAGAAATATTTTAAATGCCTTACTCCAAGAAATATTGTCTACGCCACTATATATCTTATTCATGGCAGATTTAAGGTCTCCAAATGGAATCTCTAGATCCCCGTAATCAACTATATTTACGTTTTTCAATACATTACCTAAATATGGATTGAATAGACCCTTCTCACCACTATAAAATTTTAGGATCATGGATGACTTCCTTATTCCAGCTGGGCCGAATCTAGTTCCAGGCTTGTAGGAAGTCCCCGTATCTAATGGAACGCCTACAATTGTAATATCTTCATCACCCTTCAGAACTCTCCTATATTCTCTTCCTAAGAAGGTCTGTATCCCTGCATAGGGAAAGACATTCTTACCTTCTTCAGACATGTAAACATTATTATTTAAAGACTGTATTAAACTAGTCTGTATATATTGTCTCAAAATTCCTTTAAATCTGGATGACAGTCAAATTTATATTATAGACTGATTTAGGTCTATGCATTATAATGTATATATGTTGATAATGATATACACCTTATCAATTGATTAGAGGTGTGTAATATAGTGGATGATAGAAATATTGAGGCTATCGTTAAGGCCTTCTTTAAGTACAAAGATGGTGTTAAGATAGAGTTAACTATGAATAGAGATCTGGATTATGAGATCATAGGTGTTAAGGCTTCTATAAATAATGATATAAAGGAATTTGAAAATCTTGAAGAACTTTATCTAAAGGATAAAGAATTGCTAGATAGAGTATTAAAGTCATATATGATATGGCTTCTATTCAGCTTCAATAAAACATTAAGTAGGGTTAAGGATGAGGGGATCAAGTTCTGTGATATGATAGATACTTGGATAGACTCTATAGAAGGCTTATTAAGCCCCTCCCTCCTCGCAATCGCATATAATCCCTCTAGAAGAGAGGCTTTGAAGGAGGCTCTAAATACTTTAATCAAGTCGTATAATGAAATACTCAACTACTTATATTCGGACGTTAAGCTTCATTGCAAAAAATTATCTAAGTATATAAAGGGATTACATAGGCTGAAGGAGATGGAGTATACTCGAAGGACATTCTATGATGTATATAGTTATTGGCTATCTAGCGAGCATAGGGAGGAGGCCTTGAAGGAATATGATAGCCATGGTATCGAGAAGATTTTAATGGAGTTCTTACCCCTAACCGTTAAATTTAGATTAATGGATATAGGTAGGGATCCATTCGACAAAATAAATTTTCTCGCTGGACTAAATCTTCAGATATGTAGAGCATATGAAGACTACCACCCCATACTAAATAGTCACTTAACTCTACTGGAGAGTATTAGGGATGAGGTTGATAAGATTGAAGATATTACATCGGCTGAAATAGATAAGATATATGAGAGGATTATGGAGATAGCGGATGAAGCGAGTAAAATATCGATATCATTGCGTGGAATATATGTAAATCTAGAGCCATTATAACTATATATCTAATTCATCTATATTGGACGCCTAAACCCAATATCTCTCGTAATTAATTCTAGATAATTAGGCGTTAATATATGGATTCCTCTACTCTTAAACTTCCTAATCTCTTTAGTATCCGGCTCATATCCAAAGACGATTATCCTGGTATACTTCCTATATTTGTCGAATATTTTGAGAAGCTGTTTCTGGTTTGTTCCTAAACCGACTATATATCTAACCCCATCTTTATCGACGAATCTGAATAATCCATTCATAAGTATATCGAATTTAACTGGTTCCCCAATATAAAGTTCTCCGGTATAAGTCTCAATCTTGTAAATGCCTTTAACCCCCTCTAAAAGCTTTCTGATTAAATAATGATATCCACTGTATCTCCATATAGGGCCCCTTCCATATAACTCTGTGAACACAATTCTGATTAGAGGGTCTCTAACCATGTATACAGCCCTCTTTCGGCCGACTCGAATCAGTAGATCCATATTCATTAATCTATTGATATATGTACCGACCTGACTACCAACTATCTTAGCTAGGCCGCCTACACCCCTATAAAATGTAAAGTAATAAAGTAGAAGCCTTAGGTTACTATCCTTAAACAAGTATCTCGACTTAATTATATTCCATCTATAATCTAAACTAGACTTAATTATATTATATGCTGTTATAGAGCCCTCTGAATATGAGATATTATCATCCTTAATTAGGTCGTCCCAGACTAGACTCAGGTTAGCCTCTCTAAAAGATATACTTTCATAGTCGAAGGCCTTCTTTAAACTATTATAAAGTTTATAACTAGTGATGGTGAAGCCAATAGGCCTATCTCTAACTCTCCCTAGGTAATCTAGGATAACCTCCCTTCTACGGGGATAATACTTTAAAAGTAGATCTATTCCAGATACAATAGTCTTATCCCTAACCTTATCTTGAAGCAGCTTGAAAATCCTATAGACATTTGCAGAAGAATATTTAAACAGGTATCTATCCAATCTAATATGCCTAAATCTATTATTGAA
>DQXH01000083.1 GCA_011043415.1 Thermoprotei archaeon
TATTCCTACTTCTTATAGGAATGTAATTAAAGAATATTATAAATTAAGTTCATAGCATTTTGGGAATAAATTAATTAGTTTCGTCGTATTCGGCAGCGTAGCAGAGGAATTATATACCTATATAAATAGAGAGGATGTATTTAACAGAGCTGTGAAAATACTTGAAATTGTTGAGAAACTTTATAATGAGACTATATCTAAAAAATGAATTTACTATTCCAAATTATATTCTCTTAAAATTTTATATAACGTTGGTCTGGAGATCCCGAGGATCTTCGCTACAACAGACTTATTATTGTTGTATTGTTTCAATAGTCTCTTGACTCTATTTATATCGATATTTATAGGTGGCCTACCCCTTCTACCTGTAGAGCATTTAACCTCGAAACTCCTTCCACAATATGGGCATACTACTTTCATTATAATAATTTATAATTAAACTACATAATTTAACTTATATTTCAATAGATAATTTATCTACATAGACGCTTAGCATTCCTCTAAGGAACTTTCAATTTCTCCCAGATATATCTGGGGAGTAGTGAAAACAATATAGAAATACGGCTCTTCTAGTATAGAAAATATATTTATAAAATAGCGGTCTAAAATAAAAATGAGGAGAGGAATCTATTTCTCTGGTTTATAGTAGTCATACCATCCTCCTTTACTACCCATTTTAATCTTTTTGTTTCCTATATATCCTGATAAAACCAGTTTCTTAAGAGTGATCGGCGGCTTAAAAATCTCTTCTCCAGTCTCGTTATATATATAATTAGATATATGTAGTATTGTATCTAGTCCAACTAGGTCCATTAATTCAAAGGGTCCCATCGGAAAGCCGAAGCCTAATTTAGCCATTGTATCAATTTCTTTAATTCCGGCTATACCCCTTTCAAACATTCTTACTGCTTCATTAGTTAGAATCAAGATGAATCTTGTAGTGAAGAATCCTGGTGTATCTTTGGCTTCTACTGGAGTCTTACCGCATTTCTCTGCCAGTCTCACAGTAAGATTGTATGTCTCATCAGATGTTAAGGCTCCCCTAACGACCTCTATAAGTTTCATTACAGGAGCCGGATTGAACCAATGCATTCCGATCACCTTCTCCTTCCTCTCCACAGCTGATGCTAAGTCAGTTATTAATATCGAGGATGTATTCGAGGCAAATATGCATTCTTCTTTACATATTGAGTCAAGCTTCTTAAAAATCTCTTTTTTCAGCTCGGGACTCTCGGGGACTGCTTCAATTATAAAATCGCAGTCTTCAACTTCATTAATATTTATAGTAGGATGAATCCTCTCCATGATATTTTTTACCTCTTCCTCGGTTAATTTTCCTTTCTCAACCAGCCTCATTAATCCAAATGGGCCTTTCTCTATCTTCTCCAAAGCTTTTTTTAAAAGCTCTTCAGATATATCCACTAGAACTACATGATATCCTGTTCTAGCCAACACTTGAGCTATTCCGCTTCCCATTACACCTGCCCCAATTACTCCGATACTCTTAATATCCTCAATCTCCATCTAATTTACACCCCCGTCTTATACTTCCAGAAATTAGGTTTCCTCTTCTCCATGAAAGCCCTCTGCCCTTCAAGTGCCTCCTCAGTCATATAGTATAAGCTTAATCCACCTACACCGAGCATAGTTATACCTGCTAAGCCGTCTATATCACTTAAAAATGAATATTTAAGCATCTTCAACGAGGTCGGACTCTTCTCTAGGAGTTCATTAGCCCATCTCATAACCTCCTCATCCAGTTTATCGTCTGGGACTACCTTATTTACTAGCCCCATCTCATATGCTTCTTGGGCGGTATAGAGTCTAGTTAAGAACCAGATCTCCTTAGCCCTCTTTAATCCGACATTTCTCCATAAGTCGCCAGTTCCAAAACCTGGGTCGAAGCTCCCTACTCTCGGCCCAGCCTGTCCGAATTTTGCATTTTCAGAGGCTATGGTTAGGTCGCATGCCACCTGCCATACATGTCCACCTCCAACAGCATATCCATTTACCCTTGCAATAACTGGCTTGGGAATATACCTTATTAAGAATGTTACTATTTGCCATCCTACTTCTAAGGGTAGAGATGCGATTGTACCTCTATATCTCTCTAACTCTTCTTTAGATAATTTATATCCTCCTAAATCTCTTATACTCTGATCCCCGCCTACACAGAAAGCTTTGTCACCAGCTCCCGTAAATATAACTACACCTATATCTCTGTCAGTCCATGCATCTATAAAAGCCCTTGAGATCTCATATACGGTTATAGGAGTAGCTGCATTCAATTTATGGGGGCGGTTAATAACTATCCATGCAACTCTATCCTCCTTCTTATACAGAATCTCCCTAAACTCCATAAAGAATCACCATTAAAATATCATTTATAAAAAATTAAAGTAATACGATATTAAATATAAAAACTAAACTCTCTCTTAGTATGTTAGAATTTTAATTTTGAATATTAATAGAAAAATATTTTTAATTAAAAATCTATAATATGTTTGTCACCTTGTGGAAGAGTTTCTAATATTTTTCATTTGGTGAGGTGGCTGATTTAGTCTACTTGCCTAAGCATATGTTATTCCATTAATCTTGGATCTTGCGTCACTCTAATAGCCAAACTTCCAGAAAAGTGAGAAATTATGCGTCGGTTAAAAATCAAGCTGGTTAAAATAGGAATAAGGACGAGGGATATACGTCTACGATCTAACAGAATACTTAATTATAGTGTTTACTCTCCTTGAAATAAATTTTTATGTTTGAATGCTAAGAATTTCCGATTTCAGGATTTATATATTTCTTTATAAACTTTATATTACGATTTTAGAAGGTGAATTTTATGGTATTTCCATTTAATGATATAACTGATTTTAATATATCCTTACGCCCTGAACATGAATTATTCCGCAAATCGGTACGTAAATTTGCAGAAGATATATTGGAGCCGTTGGTTCCTGAAATAGAGAGAAGTGGGGAAATACCAGAAATAGTATTTGACAAAGCTAGGGAGGCTGGGTTATTCGGCGTTGGGGTTCCTGAAGAATATGGTGGACAGGGAGAAGATATAATTTCATATGTGATTCTCAAAGAAGAACTAGCACGTGTATGTCCTGCATTTAGTGCCTTGATAGGAGCCAACCATTTATTTATGATTCCTGTACTTCTTTTTGGAAATGAGGAGCAAAAAAGAAAATATATACCGCCTGTGGCTAGAGGCGAAAAATTTGCGGCTCATGCGAATACGGAGCCATGTTGCGGCAGTGATATTGCAGGTATTCAGACAACCGCTACATTAGAGGGGAATAAATATATTATAAATGGGAGGAAAATTTTTATAACGAATGCAGGTAAGGCAGATTATTTCTTTGTTACGGCCAGGACGTCTCCTCCGAAGGAGGGAAAGAGATGGTGGGGTATAACTGCATTCATAGTTGAAAAAAGTTTCCCGGGCGTAAAAATAGGATCGAAGTTTGATGTAATAGGATTAAATGGAGAGCATCCTTATGAGGTCATCTTAGATAATGCAGAAGTTCCCATAGAAAATGTTCTTAATACACCATACAAGAACGTTAGAGACCCTGTAAATGAAGGATTTAAAATAGCTTTAATAACTTATGATAGAAGTAGAATCGGGATAGCTGCACAGGGAGTAGGGATTGCAGAGGCAGTCTTGGAAAAAGCATTAAAATATAGTTTAGAAAGGCACACATTCGGACAGCCAATTATCTCCTATCAAGGTATATCATTTAAGATAGCAGATATGCTTATTAATTTGCAAGCTGCGAGACTACTTACTTATTGGGCAGCTACATTAGCTATTCAAGATCGAGAAGAATATATATTAGCAGCATCGCTAGCTAAGACATTAGCTACAGAGGTAGCAGAAAAGTCGGCATTATATGCTATCAAGATTCATGGAGGATTGGGTGTAGATAAAGAAGTAGGTATTGAGCGCTATCTTAGAGACGCCGTTATAACGACAATATACGAGGGAACTAACGATATTCAAAGACTGACAATCATCCGACAATTACTAAAACGATTAAAATAAGTTGAAGATAAAGTCATGTATAGGATTAAACAAGATATAATTATCGATCTAATAATATAAGGATTAAGTATTCCTCAATAAATATGCTAATCACATTCGAGCGATACTATCATAGGTCTATCATCAATAATTTAAGCATATGTCTAGAATAGTGAGGTGCTATAAAAATAATCATCTAATACATCTGTAGCACCTGAAAAAGGAAGTCTCCTAAAGTTTTCCTCAATCTCTGGGTCAGACATAAACCCAGCTATATCGCCGAATCTAGGAGGAGGCGACAATATTAAAGTTTCCGCAACCTCAAGTAACGTGGAGAAATACCCTTCATACTCTGGATATACTTTTGCATCTTTCACTGGGAATTTCTCAA
>DQXH01000114.1 GCA_011043415.1 Thermoprotei archaeon
GTCTTAATCGTGGGATTCGGTTTTGGAGCTAGCCTAGCCGCCCTATTCGCACAATTAGGCGGCGGTATATATACAAAGGCAGCTGATATAGGAGCCGACTTAGTCGGGAAGGTTGAGGCCGGGATCCCTGAAGATGACCCGAGGAATCCGGCTGTGATAGCTGACAATGTAGGTGATAATGTAGGTGATGTAGCGGGGAGAGGGGCGGATTTATTCGAGTCTATGTCGGCTGAGAATATAGGTGCAATGATTATAGGAGTCGCACTAGCATTATTAACTAAAAATTACTTATTCATTATCTTCCCGTTACTAGCGAGAGCCACTGGAATATTTGCGACTCTACTGGGTACGTTATTTGTAAA
Organism: Thermoprotei archaeon; assembly: GCA_011043415.1. GTDB lineage: Archaea > Thermoproteota > Nitrososphaeria > Geothermarchaeales > JDFR-13 > B109-G9. The sequence goes on from DQXH01000114.1 coordinate 363, forward strand.
GGGAGACCTTGAGAAGAATCCATTTATCCCATTGAGAAATGGTATGATAGCTACTACAGTATTCGCTATTGTAGGGTTCTACTTCCTAGTGTTGGAGACGTTAGGGAGTATATATTTATATGGAGCGGCCTTAGCAGGTATAATTAGCAGTATACTAATACTTTTAATTACGGACTATTATACTGGGTATCATAGGAGGCCTGTAAGGGATATTGCATCGGCGAGTGAGACTGGACCAGCTACAAACATTTTAATGGGTATGTCCGTGGGATATGAATCGACAGCCTTGCCTGTGATAGTGATTGTAGCCGCTTTAGTCATATCATATTTCCTTGGTGAGATATTCGCTACTCAAGTAGGTATTAATCCATACTTGGGAGGAGTATATGGAACCGCGGCGGCTACGATGGGTATGTTATCTGTAGCTGGAATGGTACTAGGGTTAGACGGATTCGGCCCTATAGTAGATAATGCAGGTGGGATTACTGAGATGTCTAACCAGCCCGATGAGATTAGGGATGCTGTAGATAAGTTCGATGCTGTAGGAAATACTACTAAAGCCCTTACAAAGGGTTATGCCATGGGATCGGCTGGTTTAGCGGCATTACTGCTATTCCAGGCATATCTGGATATCGTAGATATTCATATACTCGACTTACTACGCATTGAAAATCTAGTTGGCGTATTTATAGGAGGGCTGCTTCCATTCATATTTAGTGCATTTGCAATTAGGGCAGTATCTAAAGCTGCTAAGGCGATGATTGAAGAGGTTAGGAGGCAATTTAAGGAGATTCCAGGTATATTAGAGTGGAAGGCGCGTCCAGATTATGCAAGGTGTGTCGAAATAAGTACATTAGCTGCACAGAAGAATATGATTATACCTGCTCTCGTGCCTATATTAGGCCCACTTATAATCGGGTTATTATTCGGAGCTGAGTCGGTTGGTGCATTGAATATTGGAGCTACTGTATCGGGATTTATACTAGCGATGTTCATGAACACAGGTGGAGCGTCATGGGATAATGCTAAGAAGCTTATTGAAATGGGGTTATTCGGTGGTAAGGGTAGTGAGGCTCATAAGGCGGCTGTAGTCGGCGATACGGTAGGGGATCCATTAAAGGATACTGCAGGGCCGTCTCTACATATCCTGATTAAATTAATCAATACATTCTCGCTAGTATTTGGGCCTCTCTTCATATTATACAGTATATTATAAGCTAATCTCTATATTCCCTCTATAAATTCATGCTTAACGACTACAACAGGTAATATCGCTAGCGCTGACGCTATATCATACTGAAGTACTTCTTTATCTATCATGCCTTTAAGATACATTTCATATACGAGCTTCAGTAAATCAATATAATATATAAAAGGCTTTCCATCCCTACAGGATATTCTCCAGAACCTCTTTACGTCTCTAGAAATCTTTAAACTCCTTTTATCTAGTATCTCATCCACAGGCTTATAATCACCTCTTTTAATACACTCGATAGCCCTAATACTCTCTTCAATGGAATCCCTATAAAAATCTAGGATCACGTAATCAACTATCCTCAGATGAAGCTTCCAACTCTTAGTATCTAAGGGTCTGCAAATAAGCACCCTGGATACCGAGTTCTCATTAATAAACTTCTCATAATGATTACCGACTAAAATTAATGGCGATATATAGGTGGATGCAGTGGATAGGGACTCGAGGGCCTCATAATCGAGACCCATATTTAATAGTCTCTCCATGTAATCATATAGATCTTTAGTTGGATAATCTAATTTGAGTATATTCCTATATTTATCGGGGATTTTATTCCATATTGATGTAGATGCCCCTAGATCCCTATATTTAAACCTGTTTAAGAGCCAGGTAAATAACTCCTCATTAAACTCCTTAAAAAGTATTACACCCCTTAAATTCTTTACGATAGCTGCATAGTAAGAGAATGATATTTTAGCTCGACTCACTTTCATCATTAATGGATTATCATATTCCAGAAATATATTTACTATATGATTTCCAATATATAACTTGTGAATAAGTTTAGGTCGTGGGCGAAGTCCATATTAAACTTGCTAAATATATTGATGAACCCTCTAAAGTCGATTTTATAGTCATCTAAAAAGTAATTTAATATCTCTGTGATCGTATTTCCAACCTCGGTACTATATTTAGAGATGTTTAGATATGGTATAGCCGTTGCTACAGATTTTAATACAGATAGCAAAATTATATTCTTCCTCACCCTCTCAAATATATTACCATACTCTACCAGTATATCCTTAACATCGAGTGTATACTCTATAAATGGATACTCATCATCTGTGAAATTATACTTCAATAGAAATTTTGTTACGTGATAATCTTTGACGATTAGAGATATGTAGTGTAGGATTGAGAGACAATAATCTCTAGATAGTTTATTGGCTAGACAATAGGCATTTAGATCACTTGGTATGGAGACAAGGTAGTATTCAATTGACCCATGGAGGATGGCGTGTGTAGCCTCATGTAATAATCCCCCTATCCAGATATCCTTAGATAGCCTTTTCAAGAGTTCCAGGCATATATGTATCCTAGGCCATCCATAATATGCATCGTGCATAGCAAAATATATATCGCCAGAGTAGTAAGCTCCTACCTCAGTTGCATCCCTATACAATCTGGCCTCCATATCCCGCGTAGATTCATATAAATATATCTCTAGATAATCAGGATATAAACCGGATTTTTCATAAACCATAGTGATATTATAAATTATCTCATCCTCAAGCTCTTCATCAATCTTACCAAATCTAAAAAGATTAATCTTCATCTAAAAATCCACTATGCTATATACATCTAATAATACTTTATGTATTTTCCACCACGTGACATCAAATGCCTTCAAGATAATCCTCCGGAATAATGTTACCTATATTTAGAATATGGTTTGGATCGAAGCTATGCTTAAGTTTAGCCAACTCAATTAATCCATCTTTACCATACATTAACTCGAGAAGAGGGACTTCGTCACCGTCGACTATACATTTCTTCTTACCAACCCCGTGTTCGGCTGAGACAGTCCCACCCAGTTCAACAGCTTTCAAAAGTAGCTTGCTATATCCGGTATATGCCTTCATAAGTTCATTATCGTCTCTCGGTAGAAAGTTGAAATGTAAGTGATTATCACCTATATGTCCGAATAAAACATATTGAACCCCAGTCTCATCCCCGATTATCCGGTAATACTCGAGCATTTCATCGAATGAGTCGTCGGGGACTGCTATGTCGGTAGCTACCTTGCGTGTACCGTGTCTCCTAACAAACTCATTTACACCAGTAGGTAATGCATGTCTAATCTCACTACTCAATTTAATCCAATCCACGTCAAATGACGCTAGAACCTTATTAGATCTATAATAGTCTATTATATCATCAATTTCTTGGAGAGCCTCTATAAGGGTCTCTTCGTCATCACCATCCATCTCCATATAGATTATCGAGGATGTGTCATCGGGTATTATGGAGCCATATCTTAATCTTATGAAATCCACTGAATACCTATCATAATACTCTAGTGATAAGACATGTACATTAGATACATTCTTAAACTCAAACACCCTCATCTCACGGACAAAGTCAATCGAATCCTCATTAGACAGGAACATAATATACAATGGTATGACTATATTTGGCCTTGGAATGAGTCTAACCTCAATCTCAGTAAATACGCCTAGTGTACCCTCAGATCCTATGAATAAATCAATTAGATCCATATTATCCTTGATATAGTATCCAGCTGCATTCTTCCTTACATTAGGGATTTTCAGTTTAGGTAACTTAATTTCGATCGATCCATATATCTTAGACTCGATTCTAAATACCCTATTCCTAATTATATACTCCCCCCTCTTAATATCCAGCGTCTCCCCCGTGGGAAGCACTATTCTAAGCCTCCTAATATATTCCCTAGTCGATCCATAGTAATAAGATCTCGAGCCAGACGCATTTGTAGCTACCGTACCACCTAGGAAAGCCATCTTCTCAGTTGGGTCGGGA
>DQXH01000086.1 GCA_011043415.1 Thermoprotei archaeon
TCAACTCTCTTATAACAGCAGATCTACCAATCTTTCTCCTACAAGCAATTTCCTCAATCTCCTCAAGCTGAGATAAAGGAATCCTAATAGATACAGTAACAGTCTTCTCCATCCATTCACCTGTATACAAAATAATAAAATGTAATATAAAAATCTATCCTTAATCTTGAGGCCGTCCAATTTTACAATCCATATATAGGCTAAAGCTCAAATAGATATGGTAAGATTCATGGAAGGATATGTATACATATAGATGCAGTAATCCTATATAGAAATATGGGAAAGCTTAAGAATACTGATTATCTAAACCAAACTCCAATAATCTCAACAACATATCAATCCAACATTTTGGACGGTCTCAGATATTAATAAATCTTATTTATTTCTCATTAAATTTAACTTAATGTTCTGTTATAGAGAAAATGGTTTAATATTATGGCTGAAGAGGAAAAGGTTAGAGAAGTGATTAAGGCTATAAGTTTAAGAGAAATAGTAAAATGATTTATTCTTAATAAAATATAAGTTAATGTTAAAATAGTTGATTTATGTTTAGAATTCTTCCACCTATTATACCGATTCCAGCATCATAGTAGATTATAAATAATGTATCCTCTCTTAAAAGCACGGCGTCCGGATAGCTTGCATCTCCACCGCTTCCAGTATATATTATTTTTGGCTTAGCATCTCTAAAATCTTTATCCGGATCTCCTATCATCGCCTCAACATATCTAGTTACATAACCTCCCGTATAGTCACAGTTACCGTATATGAGTAAGGTTTTCTTATCATCTAACATCAACATATGTGGAGCATGTGCATTTACTGGAAGCATATGTGGTTCCTGGAAACTCTCACCACCATCGAATGAGTGAACTATACATGCATTTGCCCAAGGTGCATCAGTTCTGACTACAGCGACGATATGATCTTTACCCATATAGGCTAGAGCCGTCTCATTAAACCCTATAGCTTTACCATTTATCTTATCAGCTATAATAGATTTCTCCCTCCACGTTCTTCCTCCATTCTCACTAACTAGGAGAACTGAAATAAAGGGATTTTCTAAGGTAAATATTTCCTCGGGACCCCTTTTCTCCTTACCGGCCTCTATTTCAGCTAGATAATGCATGTAATCCCATTTATTTACTCCACTATATCTTCTATTAGGATCTTTTGGATGATATACTGGTAATAGGAGACGTCCATCGGGTAGTTCGAGAACCTTTTCCGATGTGGCACATGGCTTATCTATCACCTTATATGGCTTGCTCCATATACGTCCATTGTCATAGCTTATCGATATATATGGATAACATGTTGCAGACTTTGGTTTGATGACATCAAATGTAAGTATTAAAGTACCGTCTGAAAGCTGAGATATATGTGGATCTCTATCATCATAGGGTGTATCGATAATTACCTCAGGTTTACTCCAAGTCTTGCCTCCATCCATACTTCTAACACACATTATTCTACCGGGAGTATGGCTACCGTGGGATAGAGCAGCCCTATATACTGCAATCAACTCTCCATTATGAAGTCTAATAAGGGAGGGGAAGAAAACGTTTTCATTATAGGTTCGCCCAGCTACAATTACATCGCTATGAACCTCATGGTCTGCTAGCTCGGAGATTGAATCAGAGCTCCTACCCTTAACCACAGGCCTATTCAACTGGCTATCCTTCCATCTCCAAAGATTTTTCCTCCCCATAGAAACCCCTATTCCAAATCCTTAACACTCCATAACTGTAGCTTTAACATATAAATGCATTATTTATTCCGTGATTTTATCCCTTAAATGATCAATTAGAGAGTAGAGTCTTCCACTTCTATAGATCTTATAGAGTTCATCTTCATCTATATTTAAAACCTCTTTGAAAGCCTCATATACCTTTCTAGGATCTACGTCCTCTAGCTCATTCAACATATCCTCAAATTTTCCTCCATTATTCTCTATCTCTAGAATGGAAAGTATGTATGCAGGCTTTATAATTCCCCTCCTATTTAGGAATTTTCTTTGTTTCCAGAAATTTGGGTCTACACCATATCTATTTAATTTTTCAGTTAAATCCTCCTTCTCAACAAGCTTTCTCGTATAGTTTATAAAGCTTATATACATTTCTCTTAGTATCTGATAGATCTCCATATAGAAATCTCTATCATATCTACCGTTGTCTAGATTTGCCAATACTTTATACGCCTTAAACTCTTTAAATATAATTCCTCCTATTATCTCTGCTATTCCTCTCGCAACATCTGAATACTGTGGTTCATCAAATCTATCATCTATTCTTTTAAGCAAAATAGAGGCCTCGATTTTTCCATTACTGTTGAAATCTAGGTTATGTACCAGTGAACGAGAATTCTTCTGAGCCTTTAATATCTTCTCAACACCATATTTTTCCGAGAATTCTTTCAACGATATAAAGTTTATCCTAATTCTCTTTATTTTTATTCCAAACTTTTCCTCCAAGATCTCTCTTACAATATCGGATAACTCCTCTAAAGTTATTGTCTCCCTATATATGAAAATTTTCCCTCTTATAACATAGGATAGGAAGATTCCAATCGAACCTATTAAGAAAAGTAGTAGGTTTGCATTAAATATTCCAAGAATAGAGGAGAAATAGGGGAATGATAAACCTCTAACTAGATTGTAGAAGGATATTCCAAGTACAGCAGATGCGCTGCAAAGGGATCTTGTTAAGGAAAGATTTTTAGCTACATGTTCCTGTGGAACCTGCATTCTCTCATGATAGGATACAGTGGAGGTTAGAAATGGAGCGAACAGATTTACGGATATTGTAGCTAAAGTCCTATCCACCATATATTTAATCATTGGACTTCCAAATGGAAAAATATATATTAATGGAGTAAAGTACGCCATTGAATAGAAGATGCTGCCAGTAAGATAAACCTTTCTTTTAGACCACTTATCAATCTGATTAATAAGTGGAAGGGATAGAATATTAAGCGCATATGCTAATTGCTGTAAGGATTTGCTGAACTCTCTCACATCATCTGGATTTAAATGTCCAGGTAGATTTCCCGTACCCCACATATAGCTTGTAAAGAAATCTATACTTGCACCACTTACAAATCCACCAAAGAAATTTATTAATGCCTGAAAAGTCTTATTCCATTTCCAATCACTTCTAAACTCCTTGAAGGAATGTAGATAACTTTTCAATCTCTCATTTAAAGAATGTTTATCCTCTCCCTCCTCATGCCATGAAATAGTCTCACTTTTAGTTTTGAGAATTAATTCTCGACCAGTCTTCTCGAGAATCATTGTTTTACTAAAGGTTGCTTTATCCTCCCCTCTAAGCCCATATATGAGTTTATAGACTCCAGGATTATCTGGAGGAGGCTTTTCCTCACCATCATCCCCCTCCATTTCACTCACCAAATATGGTTTAAGAACATACTCCCTATATATAGTTAACGCATAAATTTTTGTCAATATACCATGATATTAAGAAAGCGTCCAATTTGCAATCCATATAGAGAGATAGAAAATTAGGTAAATAACCCTATAACATAAAATATTTCAGAAAATAATGTAATCCAACCTTTAATGTTTTACCTTTTAAAGGAGGGAGAAGGTATTATAATTCTAACTAGAAGGATTAGAGAAAGCGGGACTGAAGAAGAAAGAGAACGCTATTGTTGAAGTGAAGAATAACATACTTAGGGAGAAAATGAAATAGCTTTAACGATCATCTACCAGTAATGGCTGTTTTCAAATAATCAAAATATATTTTAGATTTAAATTCCCATATTTACATAGCTATTATAGGTGTTATTTTGATGAAAATAATGTTTGGATTAAGGATTCCAGCCTTCCCTATAGATGGCAGTAGTGGTAATGATTTTGTCGCTCAGATTGTTAGGTTTATAGATGAGCTTAAAAATGATTTTACTTCGGCATAGGTTTGTGATCACTTTATTCCAGGGGCAAACTTTGTTCCAAAAAATACTCCGAATTTAGAGGGATTTACTATTGTTGCCTATCTCTCCGGATTATTTCAAGATCTAATGTTTGGACATATCGTTTTATGTAACTCTTATAGGAATCCGGCATTATTGGCTAAAATGACTGCAACACTTCAGGTTCTTAGTAATGGGAGATATATTTTGGGAATCGGTGCTGGTTGGAAAATAGATGAATATATAGCTTATGGCTATCCATTCCCTCCACCTAGGGTTAGAATAGGTCAGCTTGAGGAGGCTGTACAGATAATAAGAAGAATGTGGACTGAAGAAAGTGTTTCATTTAGAGGTAAATATTATCATATAGATAATGCTATATGTAGTCCCAAGCCAAAGCCTGTTCCGCTGATAATGATAGGTGGAGGTGGAGAAAAACTTATGCTGA
>DQXH01000096.1 GCA_011043415.1 Thermoprotei archaeon
CACCGCTGATGTAATATGGTATATTGCATTTAATACAGCGGCATTCATGTTCCTTAGAGCACCATTCTCCACATTCTTCGGGAGACTAAGTGATAAAATAGGTAGGAAAAGGCTGATTATAGCCGGGTTAGTGATATATGTACTTATAGGCTTGTCACTAGGTTTAGCTAGTAGTGCATGGCAGGTTATTGTAATAAGAGGTGTACAGGGGATATGCTCAGCTATGGTATGGCCCGTCGCAGAGGCGCTTCTAATGGAGAATGCCCCTATAGAGGCTAGAACTAGGATGATGACGTTATATGTAATGAGTTTAAATATAGCTAATTTAGTGGGACCCGGACTAGGTGGATTGCTATACAATATGTTCTTTAACATAATTGGAGGAGAGTATGCTATCGATATACTAAGACCTACTGTATTATCAATCGTCCCCCTATTCATTATAGCAATGGTATTAGGATTCTTTATTAGAGAGGGTGAAAGGAGGATTGATGAGATTCAAGTAGGAGGGGATAATTTCAGAGAAAGTGATATCTACCGCTCTATCTATATAATATATATTACAGGATTATCTAATGGGTTTGGAGTTGGGTTGATAGCGTCGATCGTAGTCGTGTATGTCACGGAGTTTATAGTTAAGGAACCATTTATAATCGGCTCTATAATGATGTTCGCTGGTATAACCGGGTTAATATTAGCCTATCCAATAGCGAATATTGCTGATAAGAAGATAGGGAAGAAGAATACAGCGTTATTCGCTATGTTATTAAGGACAATCGCATTTCTATATTTACCCTTCGTTAGAGATATCGGTTCACTGTATATAGTTATGACGCTTCAGAATATATCGTTTAACACGGGATTACCTAGTATAAGAGCGATACAAGCTGATTTAACCAGCAGTAAAATAAGAGGTAGGGTATTCGGCCAGCAGCAGACATTCTTCAACACTGGTATGGGGATAGGGGCGATAGTTGGAGCTTTGATATATATAAATTATGCACATACGCAGATTCTAAGCCTCCCTGGTGTAGCAGTATTATTCTTTACATCAGCGGCAATATCGCTGGTAAACGCATTTTTAATCAAGAAATATATTATAGTCTATTAAATCGATGGAGAAATAGTTTATCTAAACTTGTTTATGACCATATCTGCAATCGCTGGAGCTGCCGTAAATCCCGGAGAATCTATTCCATATAATATGGCTACTTTATCATAGAGAAACTTTATTATAAAGTCGTCTACAGGCCAGTTTATAACTCTAGTTCCACCATATACCTCGATTAATTCAGGCTGAGTATCTATCAAGTCTAAATATAATTTAACAACCTTCAAACCATCCTCCTCACCTAGATAACTATTTATTGGTTTCTCTATCCAATGGAAGTCTGGACCAAATAAAGTAACCCCCTTCTTAACACTAGGGATAATACCTCCACCCTTTGTATATTTATCTCTACTAAAGATCTCTAACCTCGCTATGATAGCGTCACACTCCAATCTTGTAGCGGCTATCACACCAAGAGCAAGCCTCTGCCTAGGTATATTATCATCAATATAAGATGCGACTCTTCTTGTATCAGAGCCTGCAGAGATAACTATATAGTCATATTCATCTTCACCACTCCGGTTTAAAACAGTAACTTTATTATTAATCTCTATCTTCTCAACCCTATCCCCTAATCTAAATTCTATCCCCTCCTCTGAGAGCCTCCTATACAATCTGTTTAGTACTTCAAGAGGCTCTACAACGGCATATCCATCAACCTCTACCCCACCTTTAATATCATTCGAGATATGCTTACAACTCTCCTTAACCTCCTTTCTACCTACCTTCCTCACTCTAAAACCCTTACTCCGTAGGTAATATGTAGCTATTGGAGAAGCTATTTTACCGAATATTCCCGTATAAACTAGGTAGGCTTTCATATACCTTATCTTAAATCCGATCTCTTCCGAGAGGCCTCGATACATTCTATTGCCCTCGATACATAGCTTACTCTTTAAACTATTGAATGGAGGCTGTAGAACATGTATTACACCGCTATTAAATCTACTAGCCCCTCGACCGACTTCCCTCTCCGCCTCATATACGATGACTTCAAAACCGTTTTTAAAGGCTGTATATGCAGTTAATAGGCCGCAGATCCCTGCACCGACTATAGCTAGCCTAGGCATGCTACATATAAATTAACCTAGATTTGATATAAGATTATCTATGAATATCGATGATGTATTACAATTGAATAGGTGGTTATGTGGATCTAGAGAAAGTATTTGAAAAATGCTTCTTATGTCCAGGACTATGCATATCTAAATGCCCTATATATTCTATAACTAGAGATAGGTCTACAGCACCCAATATAATAGGTAGATCAGGATATAGACTCATTAAATATGGTGACATGGAGATCGGGAGGAATCTATTAGAATGCACCGGATGCATGAGATGCATGAGAAACTGTCCGATAGAAAATCCCCTTCCAGAGGCGATTAGACTCGGTAGGAGACTTATATTTGGAGGAGATGAGTACATTGGAGAAAAGCCGTCTATTAGCTTAGGCGATAAGTTATACATATATACTCCGAGGGAGAAGGATGAGAATATTATGGAGGTTATCGAAGGATACGGTTATAAAGTTGAGTGGATTAATACTTTAAAGGATTATATCAGATATTCCATGGGTATTATTGAGAGATACATCTTCAATAAACCCTTTCTAACAGATGATATAGAGATGTTGACAAACTACGGAGATTACATTGATTCACTATCAGATATATATCGGAAATTAATGGAGGATGTTGAAACTAATCTTAATTATATTCTCCATATCCCATGCAGACTTGATAGAGTTAAAGACGAGGTTTCCAAATTATTAGAGGATGTTTTGGGTAAGCCGATTAAAATCATAGATGAATGTACTGGCGGAGGGCTATTATATCCAAAATATAACTTAAATTATGCTAAGATGATACTGGCAAATAACTTCAAAGATATACATAATATGGTAGTTACCCTATGTTACCATGCGAGAGAGTTCCTACGTGATAATGGGATAGAATCATATACAATAATAGATTTGATAGGAGGTGTTTAGATGTTAGATAAATTTATCGATGAAGTAGCGTCTATAATTGGATCTAGAAATATTTATACTGAGAAGAGGAGGATATATGCATATACACGGGATTACTGGCCATATATGCTATATAATGAGATTTTAAAGGATTATATCAGATACCCATCCACTGTAGTAGCTCCTGAAAACGAGTATCAAGTATTAGAGATTGTTAGAATAGCTTCTAAGTATAATATAAAGATGATTCCCTATGCCGGGGGATCTGGAGTATTAGGTGGGATATACCCTGATAAAGAAGCTGTCATACTTGATTTAGGGAAGCTTAACTGGATTAGATGGTTTGATGAAGACTCGATGATAATTGAAGTTGGCCCGGGTGTAATTTTAATTGAGTTGGAAAACTGGCTGAATAAGAGGGGATATACGTTAAGGCATTATCCACAGTCGATGCCTAACGCTATGATAGGTGGGTTAATATCTACTAGGAGTATAGGCCAGTTCTCAACAGGTTATGGAGGAATTGAAGATATAGTTAAAGGGCTTCATATAGTTATTCCATCGATAGGATTGGTTAAGATACCGCCTACCCCGAGGAGAAGTGTGTTGCTACCGATTGATAAAATGTTTATAGGTAGTGAAGGATTGTATGGAATAATTACAGATGCATATCTTAAAGTATTTTATGAACCTACCTATAGAATTGGATTCTCTCATACCGAAAAAGAATTTAAATCGAATGTTAAGAAGAGTGTTAAGTTAATGAGAAATAGGGTATATCCTGATCTACTAAGAATATATGACGAATATGAGACTATATTCTACTATCCAGATATAGGATGGGGAAGTATGTTAATCGGCTGTATAGAGGGATTTAATGAGAGGTATTTAAATGCTAAATTGGAGTATATCAGTGAGTTATTAGATGGTTTGGAGAGGAAGGAATATTTCTGGAGGTGGTTCAAGACTAGGAATGACGTTATAAAGTGGATCTATAAGTTATATGAAAATGGACTAGGTTTCGAGACAATTGAAGTATCAGCCAGATGGTCTAACATCATCGGGATATATAATATTATAAGGGAGAAGACACTGGAGTTAAATGGTGTAGAGACTGCTACCGCACATATAAGTCATTTCTATGACACTGGAGCGGGAATATACTTTTCATTTATGATAAGACTCGAGGATTATTTAGATGTGTACTTCAAATTATGGGATATTGTGATGAAGGTTACTAGTAGTATGGGTGGAAG
>DQXH01000031.1 GCA_011043415.1 Thermoprotei archaeon
GGAACCCTTACTATCAAGGTCAATCCAGATTCAAGTTTAATAGCTAATTTAACATTAGAGCTTGTAAATACTGGTAAGAAACCTTGGAGCCAGAGAGACTATATACCTATATATAAGATAGAGAATATAGCTGATGTACATGCATATACATGCCTTAGACGCGAGTTAAAGGTAAATGAAACGCAACATGACTATAGAATTCAAATGCCATATGAAGTTGAGGAGAATGGCAAGATCCTATTATCAATATTATTTAAGATAAATAACTCTACTACAGTATCAGGGTTATTTAGGAATGTTATAAACTACAGAATTATAGTAGGCAACCTTACCCCGATTCCGATGGATATATTACATGTAATGGTTATAAAATATGATGGAGAAACACTATATAACAAGTTATTTTATAATATTACAGAATTTCATGAAAATATTGTAATAGAAGGAAGTACTGAAGCAACCGTTAGAGAGTTACTTTCATATTTTGGAGTGGAGTATTTGATATTATTATTAGTTCTAGGAGGGGTAGTTTACACTGGTTATCAACTATATATTAAAACCACATTAAAGGGAATCCCACCCGAATTAAGGAAACACTTTAAGTTATATCAGAATTATATTAAACACCTAGCAAATTATCTAGAGCTTGAGGATTTAAAGAAAGAGAGAAAGATTAGTGATAGAGACTATTTTAGGAGGAGAGTTGAATTAGCTAAAGAAGTAAATAGAATATTTAAAGAGATTGAGAGAACTAGAGGCACCATTGAAAAAGCCTCGAGGAGACATAAAAATATTAGAGAGATCCTGCAGGATATGGAGGAAGTAATTTCTAATTGGAAAGATCTCCAAGAGCTTGAGGAGAAATTTAGGAGAAGACGTGTGAAAATCGACGAGTATAGTACACAGAAACATGAGTTAATTATGAACTTAAGGATGCATATAACGAGACTAAGTAAAAGAATTTCTATAGAATGAGGGAATATGTAGCCCGGCCCGGATTCGAACCGGGGTCTCCGGCTATCATCTACCTCCATTACGGAGGGATCCAAAGGCCGGAATCCCTAGCCTCTCCCTAACGGGAGTTTGGCCGCTAGACGACCGGGCTACTCCAAGTATCACAATATGGTGGGTTTTTTAAATATATTTTTTAGATAATCATTGCATTTAACTAAGGGAGGTGTAAGACAGTGCATAATATCATAAATTTTATAGGAAAGAACGTTAAGTTAGGTAAAAACGTGAAAATATGGCATTTTACATATATTGGAGACAATACAGAAATAGGAGACAACACTAAAATCGGATCTTTAGTACATATTGACTATAATGTGAAAATAGGAAAGAATTGTATGATTGAGGGCATGGTATATATACCTCCACTAACCGTTATAGGTGATAATGTATTCATAGGTCCGGGGGTAATTATAACGAATGACCCCTACCCACCATCTAAAAAGCTTGTGGGAATATATATAAGCGATAATGTAGTTATAGGGGCTGGGGCAATCTTAAAAGCTGGAATTAAAGTTGGCGAAAACTCTATTATCGGAATGGGCTCTGTAGTTACTAAAGATGTTCCGTGTAATACAGTAGTATACGGGAACCCTGCTAAAATAAGGTATTCTTACGATGAATATGTGAAGAGAAGGAGGAGCTGGGAAGAAGGAACTATATAACGAATGAACCCCTCGATACATCTACCTCGTCACGATATATTTTTGTAGCATTAAATATCGATTGAATAACCTTAGCTTCAATATCGAGCATACTTACATCCCGCCTAGAATACATTCTCTTGAGGATATCGACGGCTTTATCATAATTCAACTCATAAAATTCACGAATATATCCATTCCATATCGTGAAAGGCGGAATATTTTTGTAGGCTAGACCATATACATGTGAAAATACTCCTATATACTTCCCGGCATATATGCTGCTATTTATCGCTATCTTAACGTGATCCCCGACATACGACCCCACTTTTATACTACCTGTATTATACCTCTTACCCATCCATTCTACCTTAACTTCTCCATATGTATTCTTTAGATCTGAAAAAACTGTTCCAGCACCTATATTAACCCATTCTCCTATATAGCTATGACCTATATATCCATGATGCTGCATATTAGAATATCCATTTATCAAGCTATTTGAGACTTCTCCACCTATCTTGCACACTGGACCAATAACACTCTCAACAACCTTACCTCCTAATAGTGTTGTATCCTCCCTTATTAAGGTAGGTCCCTTAATTATAGTCCAATCCCATATCTCTTTCGCATTATATATGAAAACAGGTCCTTCCCTATAATCAAAACTCACTTTGCGTGATATTCCAGGATCCCCTCTTATATATACTCCATTCATGAATTTATCAAACTGAAACTTCTCGACTATATAGTTTTTACTGATTTTAATTAGATAAGATGATAGTTCAGGGATCTCCCACGGATAATAATTAAGATAAAGATAGTTAATCGAATCTAGTTTAACCTTTTTCATATCTGCTATATCAAACTCGACTTCATCAGGCTTACTGGAAGGGATATAGAATCCAATAAGCTGATCATTATATATAAATGCAGTAGGCTTCTCATATGAATAATCATATAGCATACTAATTAGTTCCCTATATTTATTGAACGGAGAGAGAATCCCCATATTAAGATATATATAATCCCCTTTTACATCCCTACCTCTCCTCACATTAAATTTCCTAGCAACATAATCTTCATATAAACTCTCCGAATAATCGTAGTATACTTCAAAACCCTCATACACCAAAATCTCTCTTAATGAAAAGCCACCGATTCTAAACTCACTCAACGGCCTCAGGTAAATTAACCACCTATAGAAGAAATCATTAAATAACTTATCTCCTAGAACCACCCTCATAGTTATATCAATATAGATATCATAATGATAATGTTTAAACGTTGCAACATATACTAAATCGATTTACCATATATATTAAAAAACATTCCCAAGAAATTAATAGACCTCTTAATAAGAATTAAAACCCTATTTAAGTCGAGGCAAAAAGTTAACTAATAATTTTCTTTATATTCTCACTTCTATTAACTTGGTATTACAAATAAGTTTATTGTTGTTGTTCCTCTGTATATTCTATAGTCCTTTATTGGGTGTATTAATAAGTTTTTTGTATTTCTGTATTTTTAGTGGATGAAGCCGTACACCGAGTGAGGATGGTTAATGTTTACAGGATAGAAATTTACAGAAAGAGAGATGTGCAAATCTTCCTAAGTAAAATAGGATTCTCAATAAGAGAGAAACAACTAGAACTACCTAGAAGAAGAATATCCTAATCCCCTATCCCTTTCTACAACCGCAATATTATAAAAATAATATTCTAATGCGGCCCCGCCGGGATTCGAACCCGGGATCTCCGGCTATCTCCATATTTAGAAGGCCGGCGCCTTATCCAGGCTAGGCGACGGGGCCATTTATCCAACTATTATTTAAGGGTAGATTATTGATATATTTATATTTAATGTTTTTCTAAAAATAGTTTTAAATTATAACGAATGCAGGATATAATGGAAGCGGTTCTTTCTTAAAGACGGTCTCCGACGGCGGATTCTCCTCATCATATACAGATAATTCAACATCTTTTATATCATGCTTGATATAATCCTTAAAGACGGTTTTAATGAAGTTGATTTCATCTTCCTGACTCCAATACTTTATTAAATCTCTAAACTTTTCATATCTGCCAAACCACTCCTTTTTAATTAATCCAGCTACTCTAGCTGCCTCAGCCTTATTAGAGACCCCCATCTTTACCGCATCGTTTATAAACTTACTAATATTGAAAGTCTTATTATTGATTTGATCTTTAATTAATTCCCACTTCCATCTACTTGCTACCATTACTATAATTTTCTTTTTAGATTCTGGCTGGGGTATTAATCTATATACATGAAGAATATCATTCCTCAATTCTGATCCATACTCATGTGCTAACAATATTATGTCATTTACGTATTTTCTATCTACCTCTGGCCACGTCTCTAAACTAATGTATGAATCCTCTCCAAGTACATTATGCCATAGATCTTCCGCCGTAAGGGGCGCATAAAGAGATAATAATTTTATGTAGTTTCTCAATAATCTTTTCAATAATATGTAATTCGGCTTCTCAGCCACCTTTAAATACTCTCTAAATACATCGAATAACTTATAAAATATCTCTCTACCAGCCTGCCCTATTTTATGTTCACTAATATTCTTCTCAATACTATCGAGTATCGTATAATATCTAGCTAACAATAATTTGTCATGGTATGAA
>DQXH01000128.1 GCA_011043415.1 Thermoprotei archaeon
GTCTTTACATCTAACGTTGAATTCATACTCTCGATCTCCCATTTAATCTCACTCTCCCATAATACATTACTATATAGTGCGAGGACTCTAATTATATCGCCGGCTAACTCATCCTCCTCCAAAATCTTTTTTATAATATCCTTATTCATGCCAAATATTATTATTGAGTACCAGTCATATAACTGTATTAATTAATATATGAATCTACCTACCAGATTGCCAGCAAGCGCAGGAAATTACTTGAAGAATATAAGGGTGAGATTGTATAAATACATTTTATCCAGGGTATCATGGTAATGGTGCTAAATAATGTTGAGTGAGATAATTGGCGTATTTATAGTTATATTCTCCTCCGCTGTATTAGGCTCTATGATAGGTGTTGGGGGAGGGTTTCTAATCGTCCCTTTACTTACATTGGGGCTTGGGATTCCGATTCATAATGCAATTGCATTAAGTCTATTATCGATAATTGCAGTAGCATCTTCAGCGACAATAACATATGCATCGTCGGGATATATAGACTATAAACTAGGTCTTATACTTGAGACCACGACTGTTTTGGGGGCGTTTACAGGAGCCAGAATCTGCATACTACTTAGCCCTAGTATACTCATGATAACATTCGGAGTATTGTTGATTTATGTAGGTTATAGAATGATTAAGAAGATTGAATTTAAGGAGGCTAAACTTAGGGAATTGCCGTTAAATAGACTCTTAGCAGGGATAATTTCCTCATTCTTCGCTGGATTATCATCTGGATTATTAGGTATTGGAGGGGGAATACTTAAAGTACCTATAATGGTCTTAATCTTAGGGATGCCTACTAGAGTAGCTATAGGGACGAGTGAATTCATGATAAGTATTACATCTGCATCAGGGTCGTACGTATATTATAAAGCGGGGATACTGAATACAGCCCTAGCAGGCTCAGCTATAATAGGGGGTTTTTTAGGTGCACAACTCGGAAGTAGATTGGGAATTAAAATTAGAGTTGAATTGATAAGGATGATATTCGGATTTATAATGCTGATCTTCTCTATGTCGATGATTCTGAGGGGGTTGGGAATATGGATTTAAAGTTTAATAGAGTATATCCCGTTATATTATTCACAATACTTATAATATCACTAATACTCTCTTTAGCAGGTATAATATATAACTTCATAGACCCGGGATATTCCATGTATATAATGAATCTAGGTGTACTAGTGCTATATATCGCTCCCTTCGCCTCAATATCATCAATATTTATAAAAGGAGTGTATAACAGGGATTATACTTTAATTGGGTTATCTATAATACTACTAATTATAATAGGATTAAATATGGTTCAATTAGGGTTGCCTAGCTTATAGAGACCCCTTAATCCTGTCTACAATCTGTTTAAATATATTAAAATCTATCCTATCAACCCTACCAGACTGTAGCAACGCTATAATCGTATTCTCTATCTTGGATGCGAATTCAGGGTTTACAGCCCTTATATTATAGATCCTCTGTCTAACATCCTCATCGACATACTTCATTAGAATAACCTTCTTTATAGCCTCCTCCTCAGCCTTCCTCTTCATCCTCTCACTCGCTTCCTGGAGACGCCTCATCTCAAGCTCATATAAATATCTCCTATACTTCTCCTCAAGAAGCTTCTCAATCTCCTCATCCTCGTTATACTCACTCACTTCAGTCACCGCCTAAGATATCTAAATAGTTATTTAAGACGATTTTCAATAAATATAACTTTAACATTTATACAAGATGATTAGGTTATGTAATCGACTTAATTTTATGAAGGCCTGTCAATCCAGCTAATAACAATATTATACCTATTAAAATCGCTGCAAACCCGGCGATATATGGATATAGTAGATCAGGGTTATATAGGATCGCTATGCCGATGCATATTATAATTAACCCAAGTACAATTAAAGTAACCTGGCCGAAGGTCCTTGGAAGACTTATTTCTAGGGGCTTCTCCTCAATCTTCCTGGTCCTTAGGAGAGCCATGATTAAAAAGCCTACACCCATTCCGATAGCGCCTCCTACATCAGGTCTTCCGAAGAGGAGGCCTATACCTCCGCCTATAAACATACATGCTACAAAGACTAGTCCACCGATCCCCTTATCCTTATCCTCAGACATATAAACACCTCTAAAGTAGCCCTTAATTACTATATAATATTATCCGTTGGAATATAATTTAATCCTCCTACAATAATTGTGATTCTATCTATAAATTAGATAATCTTACAAAGCTATATATGAAAATATATTAGGTTAGTGAATGGAAATTAGATATTTATCGATAGAACTACTTTATACGTAGATCCAGACTCTACCTCAAGCTCCATACTCAATTGGAAAGATTCTCTATGAATCAACTCAGGTTTTAGATTTAACCCGGTATATTCTCCCTGTACCTCTATCCCCGATATAACACCTTCTTCAACGATTAACGCTGCAACCAACGTATTCTCATTACTAGATAGCTTAAACTCGTCGGATAGAAACACTCCCCTCGAGTAGACTAGCCTCCTACCATCTGCATATGAAATCACTATACTATTTGGCTTAAATTGTATGGATTGAAACTTAGTTGATGATACATTCATATAGACGAGTAATACAGAATATCTAGAATACTCTAAGGTAGATCGGGATAAAGGCTGGATCGTCTCTCCAGCTCCATACTCCTTATTAAATTGAGTATATGCTTCTGTCAAGGCACCTTGCTTAACAGTTAGGGCACTATAGATTATTGATGCTGAGAATAATATTATAGACCCTAGGACTAAGCCTGCTAATACACTTAATACAATAGATTTGTCGATCATTCCTATCTAATATTTATATTTGCATGAAATTATTCATTACTCTAAATATTTGAACACCCTTAATGACATGGTTCTAAGCTTATCTAAACAGGTTATTTTAAATAGGATCTGCCGTCTTCGGCTGTTCAAAATATTTTAACAGGGGGACTATGGAATGTTCAAGACTATAGAGTCATGTAGTAAAGTGGATATTGCTCTAAATGTGATTTAAATGAGTAGGGGAGTTAGCATTATACTGACTCTAGTAATTATCATAGCGATACTGTCATTCGGTATACTCTATTATAGGAATTTCTATAGGCCTCCAACATCCGAGGAGATTCTACCTAGATTCAGGTCTATCGAGGAGGTACGTAACTATATATCTACTCACGCTCAGTTAGGATTCTTCTATGGTATAGCAGAGTATGGTAGAGCCGCCCCCCTAGCAGCAACTATGATGGAGAAGGCTGGAGCTGGTGAGGAGACCCCAGAATATAGTCTGACGAATGTCCAGGTCGAGGGTATAGATGAGGCTGATTACGTGAAGACTGATGGAAGATACATGTACCTAACGAAGGATAATGTTCTATACATTGTAGATGCATATCCACCCGATGAATTAAATGTAGTTAATGAGATCGAGTTGGCTAATGGTACTATATCAGGACTCTATGTATATGAGGCTAAAGTCGTTATAATTACACATACAGTATATTATGAGGTTCTACCCCTCCGGATGGTTATAGGGGAGGAGGGTACTAAGCCTATGATTAAGGCGAGAAAGCCGGTATCAAGTATACTTGTATATGACGTGACAGATCCATTTAACCCTGTCCTAGTGAAGAACGTATCATTTGTTGGTGAGATTAGGGACACGAGGCTAATGAATGGAGTATTATATTCAGTAGTATATGAATATGCTGTTAAATATCCGGAGAATAATGTTACATTGCCGGAGTATTATATCGATGGAGTTAGATATGAGGTGGATCCCAACAAGATCTATTACTCACCCGACGCAAAGGACTATGGATTCCAATACATCATTATATTCACATTAAATCTTGATAATTTCTATAGTAGCATCTTTACAATGTTAACAGGATTCACCAATGTATTCTACATGTCGTATTATAACATTTATTTAACGCAGACTGTATGGCGTCCGACACCATTTCTAGAAGAGACTAGTTTAAATAAGGTAGTTACTAAGATCTATAAGTTTAAGATTCAGGTACTGCTTAACGGCGGCGTCGAGATAGCCCCATATGCAGTAGGTGAGGTATTAGGATATATTAATAATAGGCTTCAGCTCGATGAGTATAAGGGATTCCTCAGGGTATCTACATATAACTGGATTGTAATTACGACGAATCCATTCGTAAGTAAATCTTATACAAGTATATTCATCTTAGATGAAGATATGGAGATTGTAGGCTCGTTAACTGGATTGGGTGAGTCTGAGCATCTATATGCAACTA
>DQXH01000063.1 GCA_011043415.1 Thermoprotei archaeon
TAATAAAGGAGTATTCGATGGATTTAGAAACCTATTGATATACTATGGAGACATACTATCAGACATTAACTTAAGGGAGTTGATGGATAAGCATTTGAGGTATGAAGCCGATTCAGTCCTTGCAGTAGCCTCTAGATACCAGCTTCCAGTAGGTGTTGTAGAAGCAGAAGGAGATAAGGTTCTTAAAATGGTTGAGAAGCCATGGATAAATATATTTGCAACAATAGGGATTCTAACACTATCAATAGATGCATTAGAGAAGGTCAGTGGATTATATGGAAAATATGAGGAACTCGATATAATGACACATATAATACCAGAGTTGATAGAGGGCGATGGGAGAGTGCTGGTATATAGGCATGATGGATACTGGTACGACGTAGGCTCGACGGAGAAATATGAGAAGATAGATAATGATAAGATAGAAGAAATATTTAGGGAGATAATATAAATTTTAAGATTGAATTGTATGAAGGTATATAAAATCAGGGTATATGGAAGAATCTATGGAAGCAAGATACTAACAGGGTGTTCAATACAGTATTCGAGGCAAGCCTAGGATAAATGTTATCCAGGATATATAGTGAATGTGGGGAAAGCCGGGTTAATGCTAGAATATACATAAGTATCCTTCGATCATATAGATATTGGAGTCTAAGGTGAATTAATTTAATGCAGGTTATAATTAATATCCCAGGGAGAATCGTTGAGAAGGCGAAGAAATTAGGTATAGACCTTGAGACACTTGCATTAGAAACAATTATAAGAGAATTAAATCTGGATCCAGATGAGGAGGCTGAGATCCGCCTAGGGCTCGCTGAGAAAAGTCTGGAGGAAGCTAAGAATCATATAAGGAATAGGGATCCAATACAGGCATCGGAGAAGTTATATAAAGCCATTGAAGAATGTATAAAGATACTGAGCCAAATATATAAGCTTCCCCAGTATGAGAAGGCTAGGGCTGAAGGTAGGTGGTGGATACAGCTTATAGGGAAGGCGGCGAGGAGGCTGTCAAAGACGCTTAGGGAGCCGAGGATCGAGGAGGCATGGGCTATAGCCTATGATATACATGTATGGGGTTTCCACGAGGCAAAATACGATATTGGAGACATAGAGGACGATATAAAATACGCTGAATGGATAATAAACTATACGAAAAAGAAAGTCAAAGTAAAGGAGTAGTCTCTTACCATAGTTATTACACAAGCTAAGAAACCGAGCATAAAGTTCATAACGCTGGATAAGGGAATATATAGAAAAATTGGAGAGTATAGAATACTCGAAGATGGTTGTGACACGGATACCGAAGCATAAATAGGTAAACATCGAGACATAAACTATATATCTCGGGCTAGAGAATATCATAGAGAATGTTGATAAGCTTAGGAAGTCTCTGAAGAAGCAGGTCAAGTCTCTTAAGGGGATACACGGTAGAAGAGAATCATTCAAAATGCTTGATAAAGCAGGTAACAGTAGAGTACATCGGGTTTATATAAGTATATACGATAGGTCGGGATAGGGCAGGGGATATAGTAGACTATGCTATGTATCTATATAGATGTAACCAGGTCATAATATGCAGGCGAAGGTAGATCCAGACAAACTAACTATTGTAATACCTACTAAGGATGAGGAGGATGGTATAGGCCCCACTATAGATGAATTGATTCAGATGGGCTTCGAACCCGGCCAGATACTTGTTGTTGATGGGGACTCTAGGGATAGGACTGTAGAGATCGCTAGATCTAAGGGTGTAAATGTGATTAGGCAGGATGGAGTCGGGAAGGCAGATGCAATATTAACTGCATTGAAGAATGTCGATACAGAGTATATGCTTGTAATGGATGGAGACTATACATACGACCCAAGTAAAATAGGTGAGATGCTTAGTCTAATGGATAAGTATGTAGAGGTTATTGGAGCACGTGTAGAGGGGAGGGAGAATATACCATGGATAAATAGAATAGGAAACAGAATATTAACATGGATATTCAACACACTATTCGGGACATGCCTAAGAGACGTACTATCCGGGATGTATATGGTGAACGTTGAGAAGGCTAAGCTAATGCTGGGTAAGGCAACCGGATTCAGTATAGAGGCTGAGATTGCTGCACACATGTCATGCGAGGGAGATATAACAGATATAGACATAAGATATAGAAAGAGAGTGGGGAAGCCGAAGTTATCGGTATTAGATGGAGTTAAAATAGGGTGGAACATAATAAAACTAACATGGTACTACAACCCATTCCTACTAATATTCACATTAGGAACACTACTACTAATACCAGGGATAATAATAGGAGCATACGTATTATACGACTTCATATTCCTCCACAAACTACATAGAATACTAACACCAGTATCACTAATATTCACGCTAGCAGGGCTAATATCATTCCTATTCGCAATCCTATTCCTATACCTAAGGAGAATGGAACTAAGGGTAATAAGAGCGATAGAAAAAAGGAGATGATAAAAATAAAGTTTCGACTGCTGAATTAATCAGAGGAGACGATGGATTTGAATATTAAAAGCTATAATAGCCCATTAAAAACAATATTAAATTATAAAGCCTGTATAATAGTCAACTTATTGAAGTTTATTCTTAACAGTAAACCTTATAAAGTTGATTTTTGAAAATAAACCATATGGAGATTACTTTGAAGAGGGTATGTGTCATAACAGTGGACTTAAGGAAATCTAGGATGCTGGCTGATAGGGAGGCTATCCAAAGGGATATTTTAAATCTAATAAAAGAGTTGAACTCTAGGTTCAAGAGCGACATCCTCGCAGAGTTTATGATGACTCTAGGAGACGAGTTTCAGGGGGTTCTAAAGTCCCCAAAGAAGGCTTTAGAAGTATTTAGATATATAAAGAAGAAGCTCCCGGCGAGCTTCTACTGCGGAGTAGGTGTTGGAGGCATAGATACTCCTTTAAGTAATAAACCATCTGAGATGGATGGCCCGGCATTCCATCGTTCCCGCGACGCCTTGGATGAGGCTAAGAAAAAGAAGCTTGATATCGTGGTAAAATCGGGTAATCATGAATTAGACTCTCTAGTCAACATCCTAATGAAATTAACCCTCTATATCAGGGGGAGATGGTCTAAAAGGCAGAGAGAGATTATAGAGTACATCGAATCTAGAGAGGGGATTATGGAGAAGGAGGTTGCAAAGCATTTTAATGTATCGAGGCAGTATATCTCGAAGGTTATAAAGGAGAGTGGATGGAGGATTGTTAAAGAGGCAGAGCAACTTGCAGATAAATATATGGATAAACTCGAATAAACTCCCTACTATAATATTCACGGACCTACTACTATATCTCATCGGGCTATTAATTTCAACATATATAGGTTCCAAACTAGTGGAATACGTACTTTCAAAACTCGATCTACCGGAGGAAGAAGGTTTCAGGAGAGGGATTAAAGGAGCTGGAAAGGTAATTGGAATTATTGAAAGGATATTAGTCACTATCCTCATCTACATGAATCAACCTACGGCGATAGCAATAATATTCATGGCAAAATCAATAATGAGGTTTGAACAGTCGAAAGAGAGGGAATTCGCCGAATACTATCTAATAGGGACCTTAACCAGCATAACATTCGCCCTAATCACAGGAGTAATATTCAACCAACTAATCAATCTAGCAAACTTCATAATCACACATTAACAAAATAACAACGACCAATCAAATATGAAGACATTAATCACAGGAGGAGCAGGGTTCATAGGTTCACACCTAGCGGATAAACTAGTTTCACTAGGTAATGAAGTCATAATCATAGACAACTTCAGCAGCGGATCAATGGATAATATAAGACACCTACTTAAAAACCCGAATGTAACCGTTAAAAAGCTAGACCTAAAAGACCATAGTAAAGTCCTAGAAGAAGTTAGGGATATAGATATAATATTCCATTTCGCGGCTAATCCAGAGGTCAGGGTAAGTACAACCCACCCAAGAATACACTTCCAGGAAAACATAGTAACTACATTCAATATCCTAGAGGCTATGAGGATAAATAATATTGGGAAGCTTGTATTCGCATCATCAAGCAGCGTATATGGAGAGCCTGAAAACATACCTGTAGATGAGTCTGCACCCATAAAACCAGTATCAGTATATGGAGCTAGTAAAGCAGCATGCGAAAACCTAATCTACACATATACAAGACTATATAATATCAATGCAGTAGTACTAAGGTATGCAAATGTAATAGGGCCTAGACTCAGACA
>DQXH01000033.1 GCA_011043415.1 Thermoprotei archaeon
ATATTATAGTCAGGTCACGTCGATAATCTTTATACAAAAGATTATTATACTCTTATCTACAATTACAATATATAATGAAAATAAATATAATCTTTATAATTTTCATAATAGGCCTGGTTCTAAGTACTTCAATATCAACTATACCTGTTTATTCCCAGAAAAATGTTAGTGAAAGCCTTAGGATAGTGTTAAAGCAGCCTTTGTACTCGGTTGGGGCAGATGGTAGTGAATATCCTCTGTATATTGAGGTTCAAGATTCTGAGGGAAGACCTGTTGAATTAAATAACGATATAATAATAAAGTTATTTTCATCTGATATACGCGTCGCCGAACCACCTTCTGAAGTAAAGTTAAGGGCAGGCTCACATTATGTAATAACTTATTTTAAGACTAGTGAGACTCCAGGCTCAGCTGTTATAACTGCCATGGCCCCCGGATTCCAGTCAGGTAACATCTTGATTAAAACCGAATATTCAGTCGGGTATCCTAAGAAATTGGCTGTATATGTATATCCAGATACCTTATTACCCACTTCATCTGAAGAAGCGAATGTAGTTGTGGTGTTGCAGGATGTATTAGGTAAGCCTGCAAGAGCCCCAGAAAACATTAGAGTTACTTTATATTCATCTAATATACTTGTTGGAGACGTAACTCCAAATGAAATAACAATACAAACTGGCGAGACATATGCGATAGCTAAATTTAGACCCACTACTATAGCAGGGACTACGATTATAACTGCGTCTGCTAGTGGATATGAGAGTGGCCGAGATATTGTAACGACTATAGGTCCAAAGCCTCGTAGGATAATGGTTGTAGCCGCTCCCGCGAAGCTACCTTCTAATGGCGTAGATAAGTCATTTGTATTTATTACAGCTTATTTAGTTGATGAAAATGGTTACCCGGCTCGTGCAGACAAGGATATTGTTCTAACATTCACAAGTTCGAATATAACGCTAGGATATTTTAAGAACACTCATGTAACATTATATGCCGGAGACTATACCGTTCAGAATAAATTATATTCTAATTCAGAGGGATTGGGAGGAGTCATCGAAGTCACTGTACAGGCTAAAGGGCTTGAAGCTGGAAAAGCGATTATAGAGGTATATCCACCAGCAAAGGGTGAGGGAGGAAACTTAAGAATATATGGAGCCCCACCCATCTTCCCGCCTGGAGAGAGTCAATATGAAAATGCCATTGTAGTTCAGGTTGAGAATTCCTCCGGGTATCCAATCATATTAACAAAGGATATTAAAGTCTATCTATCCTCTTCAAATACCTTATATGGCGATGTATATTCAGATACAATTACTATAGACTCTGGATCATCAATAGGCTATATAGACTTTCTAACAACTAAACTTGTCGGTACAACTGTCGTAACGGCATCTGCAAATAACTTTACGTCGGATCATATCGAGATCGAGACATATGCCCCTCCACCAGTTAAATTAAAACTGGGTGTAGGTCCAGCTAATATACGGGCTACTGGAGATGATTATCCATTCCTCTATGTCCAGCTTCAGGATGAAAGTGGAAGGCCTACTGCTGCGCAAGAAAGCATTCTAGTATATCTATCCTCTTCTAACGAGGCATATGGCAAGGTGCCTGAGAATATAGTCATTAGAAATGGGGAATCATTTGAATATATAACATTCATATCAACCAGCCACCCAGGCGAGACTAACATAACAGCTTCTGCAGAGGGATATGAGTCAGACACTATATTGATAAAAACTATAGAACCGTTCCCATCAATATTATCTGCCACTACATATACGACTTTTATAGCTAATGGAGAGACTTATCCTATCTACATACAATTATTGGATTCGATGGGTAGACCTGCTAAGCCTGAGATACCAGTTAAGATCTCTTTAAGGAGTAGTAATCCAGATGTTATCGATGTCACTGGAACAGTATTCCTCGCTTCAGGAGCCCCCTATGTATTCGCTGAGATTCAAACATCTGGGTATAGCGGTAAGGCAACTATATCTATAGCCGCGCCTGGATACGAACCAACTAGCATTACCGTAAACAGTATTACACTGCCGTTAAATGTATCTATATCTGCTGATAAATCGTCAATATATGCCAATGAAACTCTTGATATCACTGTATATGTAAATAATAAGGGAATACCAGTTGGAGACGCTAGCCTAATATTATCGGCTGAAAATGGATATATAACAAGTAGTGGCAAGACTAGGATAGACGGATCATTTACAGCTACATATATCCCAAGTAAGCCAGGAGAAGATACTATACGCGTATATGCAAGTAAACCTGGATACGAACCCGCTTATGCAGAGTTCAAGCTATATGTCGACAAACTAATAAATATACAGGTGTTAGTCCAGACAAAGGATGGAAGGGGGATAGAAGGTATTAACGTAACGGTTACTGGAGGAGATGATAGGATAAAAAGTATTTTAACGGATTCAACTGGAAAAGCCTTAATCAAATATGTAAAATGGGGCAACATCAGTATAACTGTAGGTGACGAGATCACTAGGGATAAGGTTAGATATATCTTCTTAGGATGGAGCGATGGACAGTCGAATTATACATGGAGTGGATATTTAGATGAAGATACTGAATTAACTGCCTTATATAAAGTACAGTATTTCATCACTGTAAGCACCTCATACAGCACGGCTTATGGCTCAGGATGGTATGATAAGGGATCAAGTATATCTATCGGCATAGAAGAAACGTCAATACCAGTAAATTGGGTTGTCTCTAAGAAATTTAATGCATGGACGGGTGACGTATATTCTAAAGATCCGCAGACATCATTTGTTGTAGATTCACCTAAGGTCATCACTGCTGAATGGGTCGACGACTATACAAACCTATACTATCTCATTGCAGCCATCGTCATAGCAGTAGGCGTGATAGTAGGTATCACCATCTACTT
Organism: Thermoprotei archaeon; assembly: GCA_011043415.1. Classification (GTDB taxonomy): domain Archaea; phylum Thermoproteota; class Nitrososphaeria; order Geothermarchaeales; family JDFR-13; genus B109-G9. Next base: position 2,924 of record DQXH01000033.1, read on the forward strand.
CAAGAAGTTTAGGAGGAAGCCTCCTGAGGAAGAAGAGAGGATCGAGGCTCTAGAGGAGTGGGCTGAAGAGAAGCCTGTAGAAGAGGAGGTTAAGGAGGAAGAGGAGAAGGAGGCGGAGTTGATCGAAGAGTCTGGAGAGGAGAGTGAGGAGGGGGAAGAGGAAGAGTAGGAAGTATGTTAGTTACCAATTTATCTCTAATGAGGGAGAGTATTCTATGAAAGAGTGGTTTTGAGTTTGGAAACATGATATTAAACGGCGATACATTATCACTGAAGTATATACATTCTTTAAAGATAGGCTTGAAGAGTGGAAAAAGGTTGCATTTAAGCCCTACCTAACGTTTCTAACGATGGCTAAGTACATCACATTTTCAGACTATAGCCCATTGGACCAATCGGATAGATGCCATTAACATATCCATTTAACTTCACAGGACAGCCTGTAGCGAGTATACCCGTTGGACTAGATAAAAAATGGATTGCTTATAGGAATGTAATTAGTAGGGCGGACATGTGACGATATAGGGGTATTAAGACTCTCTAAATTATATGAAGAAAGATATAGTTAACATGATCTCAAGCCACCCATCTAACTATAAACTCTTTTTATCAATACCCTGACTCCATATACTGTCGAATATCTCGTTAATTAGATCGACGATCTCCCTAATATTATATATTATAACTACAGGTTCATTACCCGTTATACCCTTTAAAACCTCATTTAAATCCTTTATAACACATAGGAAATTAGCCTTATCCGAGATCCTCACCCGATTCCCAACTAAGTTTCTAAATTCATCAAGATATCTACATCTCGGATTCAATATAATTCTGACTTCAATGTTATTACTTATTAGACTAGCTAAATTCTCTAGTAAACCATATTCTACCCAGAGACTACATTCATCTACTATAATTTTAACTATCGAAGAGGCTTCATTAAGCATCGACCTTATTTTACGCATGATATCATTTAGATCCCGGACAAAGGTTATCTTACTCAGCCTTCTGTGTGTACGCCAAATACTTTTTAAATCCCTGGATAGAGTGGTTATCAGCTTGTCATACCTATATCTGATACTATTTAGAGTCTCCTCAGGATCCCTTGCAATATATTTCATAGGTCTTCCATATGATGACAATATAAATCCTCTCTCCTCAAGCTTGGATAATACTTCATATAACTTCGATGCAGGGACTTTCGATAACTCAGATATTTCACGTACAGAACCTTCTCCAAGCATTATTAATGCGATGTAAGCCTTAGCTTCATACTCAGTTAAACCTAGTTCCTTAAGCATATCAA
>DQXH01000103.1 GCA_011043415.1 Thermoprotei archaeon
AATGTAGAGATCAATTTAAAGGATCTAGAGGATCTGAGTGTAGGTAAGGAGAGGATTAGAAAGTATGTCGATAAATATATGCTTAGGGATGGGAGGAAGATCTATCTAATTGGCGAGGGTAGGCTAGTTAATCTAGTTGCAGCTGAGGGACATCCCCCTGATGTGATGATGAATAGTTTTGCGAATCAGCTTCTAAGCCTACTATATATTATAGAGAATAGGGATAAGCTTGAGAAGAGGGTTTATCAAGTACCTAGGGAGATTGATGAGATGGTCGCTAGATATACTTTAAAGGGCTGGAATATCGAGATCGATGAATTGACTGAAGATCAAATAAGGTATTGGGAGAGCTGGAGGCTCTAGCGGTATATATCTGCAATAGCCTTCGAGGCAGCCGCTGATATACCCTCCTTAAACCTCTCTGCAAGCAACCTATAACTATTTATAATCTCATCGTTTAGAGACGGCTTAACCTTCTCGAGTGCCTTTAGAAAATGCCTCATATAAACCTTATCAAAGTTTAGATTCTCCCTAACAGCGTTCAACCCGGCTTCAATCACCACAGCCTCGATATCTGCTCCAGTATAGTATTCAGTCAGCCTAGCGAGCTCCTTAAGGTCGACATCGTCGGCTAAGGGCATCTTCCTCGTATGAATCTTAAATATCTCATACCTAGCCTCCTCATCAGGCGGGGGTACGAATATAATCTTATCAAATCTACCAGGCCTCAGTAACGCTGGATCAAGTATATCAGGCCTATTCGTCGCAGCGATTACAACGACGTCTTTAGTCCTCTCCAACCCATCCATCTCACTAAGAAGCTGGTTAACTATACGTTCAGTGACTCCGCTATCCCCATATCCCAGTCCCCTCCTAGGTGCTATTGAATCGATCTCATCGAAGAATACCACCGTGGGAGCGGACATCCTAGCCTTCCTAAATATCTCTCTAACAGCCTTCTCAGACTCTCCAACCCATTTACTTAGGATCTCAGGACCTTTCACAGCTATGAAATTCGCCTCACTCTCCGTGGCGACGGCTTTCGCGAGTAGAGTCTTACCAGTACCAGGTGGGCCGTATAACAGTATACCCTTCGGATGCCTTATACCAAGCTTCTCAAATACCTCTGGATGCTTTAGAGGAAGTTCTACAGCCTCCCTAATCTCCCTCTTAACATCGGCTAAACCACCTATATCATCCCAATGTACCTCAGGAATCTCTATCATAACTTCACGTAATGCAGATGGCTGTAGACCCTTCAGAGCTTCATAGAAGTCATCCATCGTAACCTTAATCTTCTGGAGAACCTCGGTAGGTATAGTCTCCTCACTCTTCTCAATCTCAGGTAGGAAACGCCTCAATGCATTCATAGCAGCCTCTCTAGCTAATGCTGCTAGGTCAGCACCCACAAATCCATGTGTAATCTCAGCAAGTTTATCGAGGTCGACGTCATCAGCTAAAGGCATATTCCTAGTATGTATCTGGAGGATCTCCTTCCTACCCTTCTTATTAGGTACGCCGATATATATCTCCCTATCGAATCTACCAGGCCTCCTTAATGCGGGATCTAGAGCCTCAGGCCTATTTGTAGCGGCTATTACAATAACATCCCCACGGCTCTCAAGCCCATCCATCAAGCTGAGTAGCTGGGCGACCACCCTCTTCTCAACCTCACCCACGACCTCACCACGTTTAGGTGCAATAGCATCGATCTCATCAATGAATATTATACTAGGTGCATTCTCCTCAGCCTCCTTAAACACCTGCCTAAGCCTGGCTTCAGACTCGCCGTACCATTTACTGTTATGCATTATATGTCCATATCCCGTAATGAATATCGATGAGGATGTACCGAAGTCATATAATGTCATATTCTTGTTAATGAATTCTACTTTCTCAACCTTATCTAAGAATATTCTTCTATCCGCGATAGCCTCAATCAACTTAATTAAAACCATATCATCATAGCTCGGGCTATTAATATTCTCTATCAAATACTTTAGGGCTTTCTTCAACGCTGTATAAGTGGGCCTCCTCCTTAGATTTAGATAAGGCTCTATAAGATACTTATCCCCATATTTTACGTTATACTTCATATATAACCCCTTTAAAACCTTCATAATGACGTCAGGTACATACTCGAAGCTCCTCTTAGAACTCGGTATTTCGATGTATTTAAGCCCTAGTTTATTAAGGAGACTTGCGAAAAGCTTGAGATTATACTTCCCTCTTAATACAAGCTTATACATTTTACTTAACTTATTAGTATGCTTATACGGACCCTCTAGTATAATTCCTCTTGAGAATCCTATCTCCTTAATCAGCTTTAGAGCATTATAGTCTGTACTATAGATTACAATTGAGTGCCTATATACTGTGCCGTCAGTTAATATGAGACCCAGTAGAAAAGCTGCATATACATCTGCATTAGATCTTATAAGCCAGTCTTGTAGGAAACGTATATATGACTTTTTACCTACATTAAAGCCGAGATGCCTCAACAGCCCTGTAATATATTTGGAATATATGAAAACCCTGTCTCCATCCTCCCTAACTTTTTTCTTAAATACTTTAGCCGCATACTCCTTGAATAACTCTCTAAGTCTAGGATCTTTACTTGCAAATATAATCCCGTCTCTACCTACATAACCATCCCCAGCTATTAAACCTAGGATAAATGCTAGGTCAGCATCCAACTTCCCGATATAACCTGGATGGTTTATATCTGGATTCTCTACATCATCTATCCTAGCTGTAACTATATAGTCTCCACCTAAACTTAGATCCCCAGGCTTCTTCCAGCTTAATCCATCTTCAGAGAATGTTAAGAGAGGATGGTTACTCGATATCTTATATTCTCCATATTCCAGATTCACTTTATAATAACTTGGAACATTTACTTCGGTAACCTCTATAAGCCTGGTTGGTGAAAGCCTGAATGAGGGGTTTGAAAGCCCCGCTAAATATCCACTTCCCATGTATGATGTATGGTTAGATCCCCCACCGATCTTACTACCCTTCGAAATTTCAAATACTTCCTTAGCCTTCACAATTCTGTTATTATAAACTATATATGTATCTCCATCAATACACATGATCTCCGGGCCGTTTATAGCTATGAAGTGTGCTCCACTCTCATTAGCTACAGCCTTAGCGAGTAGGGTCTTCCCAGTACCGGGTGGACCATATAATAAGACTCCCTTTGGAGGCTCTATACCTAGATGCCTAAATACCTCGGGATGCTTCAATGGGAGCTCTACAAGCTCCCTAATCCTCTGGATCTCCTTATCCAATCCACCTATATCTTCATATGTAACTTTAGGTATCTTCCTCTCAAGCTCCTTGACAGGCTCCCTACTAATCTCTACATCAGTTCTATCGGTGATTATACCATATGGACCTGGTATAACGTGTGTAACAACCATCTCGAGAGGCTGGCCCAATACAGGGATTACAACCACATCCCCACGCATTACAGGCATGTTTATAAGTCTCTCACGTACATAATCCACGAAATCAGGCCCGAATCTAATAGGCGTAGTCGGAGCAAGCCTAAGCCTCATAACCTCCTTAGCATCTATACGCCTAACCTTAACCGCGTCACCAAGTCTGACACCTGCATTCCTCCTGATATACTTGTCGATCCATATATAACCCTCGATCTCCTGCCTAGACGGCCATACCCTAGCTACAGTAGATTTAGATCCCGTAATCTCGATTAAATCCCCGATCTCAACTCCCAGACGCTCACGATCCATTGTGGATAGCCTAGCCCTACCACTACCTACGTCCCTCCTCTCACCCTCCTCAACCCTAAGTATAATGTATTTACTAGACATTCTATAACACCAAGAAAAATTTCATACGGACAAATATTTAAATTTTATGAAAAAATAAAATGTAAAATTTCAAAAAATAGATTTTATATTTTTCATATTTCTAAAAACCAATTTTCACCTTTATAAGAAAAACCAGGGATTAAAAATTATATATGAAGAAGGTTTTTGAGGGTAGGAAGTTCGATATATATGCTGGTGAGTATAGGCTTCCAAATGATGTGACTGTATATAGGGAGTATGTAGACTTTGGGGAGTCTGTGGCTATCCTACCTATTAGGGATGATGAGATCCTACTGATTAAGCAGTTTAGAATGCCTATTAACAAGTGGATATATGAAGTCCCGGCGGGTACGCTTGAGGAGGGTGAGGAC
>DQXH01000034.1 GCA_011043415.1 Thermoprotei archaeon
AGTACTAGTTCATATTCTAAGTATGCGGATGAAGCTACTTTAACATTAGTTATCTTACTGGTGAAATCCTTTGAAATAGCTTCTTTGACATTTCATGAAGTTTATCTGCTTTATTAACAAGGGCTATTAGCATATCTAGTTCAATTACCGGCATTTTCCTCGCCCTGTATCAAGCTATCAGCGGTTTCCTCCACTACTTCATATACAATCTCAGAATCATCATACTTCCCTTCTAAATATTTCAAAGGTTCTTTAATTACATAGAGAATAATCGCATTATCCCTTTCATCTATACTCCAAATAATTAAATCTCCAACTTCAATACCGAATCTTCTCCTAATCTCCATGGGAATAGTTATTAAACCATTTTTACTTACTTTACTGACCATAACATCCAATTATAAGAAGGATAATTTATTCTTATAGATATAAAAATTCTTAGAATAAATTATAGTATCTAAGATATCTAATAGCGTTTGGCGTTTTTCTTACATACAAGCTATACTAAATTACTAATGATAAGAAGTACTCTATATTGCCAAATCGAGGCGATATATATCTAAAATTCCTGAACTCTAGTAGTAACGGTTAAAGGCAGCCGATACTATGATAAGCAGAGTGAGTTTTTATATAAGATTATCTATATATGGTGACTATATAAAGTATTACCAAGGTTTTTCCATTGCAATTAAGGTTCTGAATATAATATTTTAATTATCGTATTAACATACTCGTCTTTACTTATATCTTGTGGTGGACGCAGAGCACAGCATAGCAAGCTACCGAAGAACATTCTCATTTTAATAAAAGACTCTTTTGAATCGGACTTGAAGACTTGTTTAGCTACTTCCTTTAACATTTTATTACATAATGAATCCAGTTTATTATGTATCTCTGGATACATGTCTCCCACCGCCAATGTATGAATGAGTATTGAACGCATCAACTGATTATTATACTTATTTAGATATTCATTCGCTAAACATCTAAGTAGAGATGATCCATCCAGCTTTTTACTAAGACAAGTTTCAAATACATCTATAGGTAATGCTCTTTTACAAATCTCTATGATTAGTTCATCTTTACTATTAAAGTACCAGAAGATCAAGGCTTTAGAAACGCCTGCCTCTTCGGCAATCATACGTATAGAAGCATTTGAATATCCATATTTTGAAAAGATCTTTATAGCCGATTCAATTATCTTCTCTTTAACAATTAAATGTCTACTATCAGTCACTCCAATATCAATAAATCACATTCACCTTAATATCTCTTAACCGGTCGGTTAATATTCTATATATAATGATATATGTAATGATATTAACCAGCTGGTCAATAATTTACTAACCAAGTGGTCAATGTGAAACAAGGAAATATATTGGTAAGATTGTCGTATCATTTAAAGAAGTATCTTATCATCTATACGATTATAGTGCTATTACTAGGAGTGTTATGTGGGAATATATGGAGTGAAGTAATTATTGAAAATAAGAGTCTTCTTAAGAGTCTTATAGTACTATTCGCGATATTAACGATTTATCCTTCTATGATCCAGCTTAAAACAGAACATCTTATGCGTGAATTTAAAAATCATCGTGCGATGATTACTGGAGTAATATATGTTTTTATAGTATCTCCTTTAGTAGCAATTACTTTATCACCTCTTTTTAGAAATAAAATGTTATCAATTGGATTTGTTGTTTCGAATATAGTCCCTGCTTCAAGTGCTTCAATAGGATATGTACTAATTGCTGAAGGTAGCATCGAAGTAGCGACTGCGCTTGCAATTATAAGCCTAGTTGGAGCGGTGTTATTAATACCAGTATATATAGGTCTTTATGGTACGATGATATCTGTAGCAATACCTATCAACAAAATATTAATGTCTATAACATATACTTTGATAATTCCCATGATACTTGGTCAGGCAACTCGATATCCTCTGGTCAAGGCGAAGGGAACTAGATTTGTTAACATTGATTTAAAGCCTTACTTATCTCTTGCAACTATCTTGTCTATGCTCATTTTAATTACCCTACTTATTATGAGAGAAGCAACGTATGTTTTCAAAATGCCTTTGATAGTAGTGGAAATTATAGTTCTCCAATCAATTATTATACTAATGATATTCGGTTTATCTACATATATAGATAAATTAATTAATTTAAATTATGAAAGTCATATGGCAGTGGCTTTTCTATCAGCTACAAAAAACCAGAGTGTAGCGGCTGTTATAGCTGTCATGGCATTCGGCGCATTAGCCTCATTACCACCAGCGATTATACCAGCTATTCAAGCTCCACTATGCATAGCTTATTTGCATCTAGATAAAAAGATCAGAAAATATTTTGAACGTAATTAGTTTTTATAAAGAATATGATATTTAGCTATGAATCCAATTAGTACACTGAAGATTATAGTTACGGAATGGCGGTAACTCCTCGACTGAGAGTGATTTAGAGGAAAGGATTGAAAAATGTTTAATTTTCGTCTTTTCATCTCTTTAATCCTATCAGCTACTATCTTAACCACTAACCTATTCTACCGGATAATCGTATGGCCGAGCTTGAATGACAGTTGACTGCTGAGTAAATATTTATATTTAGGATAAAATATCCTATATAGATATCTGCTTTTGCGAGCTTAAGGATTTGAGAGTATGAATGGTATAGAGAATCTCTTTGAAAAATATGCGGAGTGGAATGATATTAATGTTCTAGAAAATGCGAATAAGTACCCTGGACCCACAGGATTTTTTACATATATCTTAGAGGCCTCGCTATCTAGCAGTCTAAATCAAATTCCTAAAGAAATTATTGCATCCCATAGAAAGGGCGCTATCTATATTCATAAACTTCCATATAGTATTTATATTCCATATTGTAGTGGTCATTCATTGAGCAGGGTTCTTGAAAAGGGGTTAAAAACGCCTACTGTAATCTCGCGTCCAGCTAAGCACTTCGATACATTTGTTGATCATATCGCTAACTATCTTATAACTGCTCAGCATTATTTTACAGGGGCACAGGCATTCTCAAGTGTTGAGTGGTATGCAGGTCCTTATATAAAGAATGATATGTTAAGTATAAAAGAGGTTGAACAGAATATTCAGAGGCTGATTTATAATCTTAACTACCCTAGTAGAGTGGGTATGCAGACACCGTTTACAAATTTTACAATCGCTATGGACGCACCGAAAAAGATGTTAGATGGTGATTATGCATTTTATAATGGTGTCAGAGTCTCTCCCTTAGGATACTATGAGAAAGAGGCTAAGCTCTTCATAATAGCTTTGAGTAAAATTCTCTATAAGGGGGATGCAATCGGACAGCCATTCACATTCCCGATTCCGACGATAATGGCTACAGCCGATATGCTCTGGAATGATCCTGAGGTATTTGAGGTGGTATTTAAAACCGCTGCTAAGAGGGGGAGCTTCTACTGGTTAAATACTAGAGTAGTGGATCCAGATGCGAGTTTTGCAATGTGCTGCAGGATAAATATAGATAAGAATGAATTTAATTATTTAACTGATTTTAATATAGATAAAGTTAAGGAAGATAATATAAAGAAACTGGAGAATCAACGTTTTGGAGGGTTATGGGCTATACCAGATGTGACAGGATCTATAAATGTTACAACAATTAATCTACCTAGGCTAGCCTTAAAATCAAGAGATGATAATGATTTTTGGGGTTTATATGATAATGTACTTGACTTGATAAGATTGAGTGAGAATTGGTTCCGCCGTAGATATATAAAGTTGATGAATCAATATAAAGAGATATACAGCTTATTTAGAGAGTATCTACCAGAGTTTCCCAGTAGTCATTTTAACACTATAGGTATCTTGGGTCTTCCGGAGGCTGCTGCAATATACCTTAATTATCCAAAACTATGGTTTGAAGGATCCTCAAGAGATTGGAGATATGCGACTGATCTTATGAGGAAAATGGTTGACTACGCCGTCAAAAAGGCTAGAGAATGGATGATAAATTATGGTGTTCCATGGAATGTCGAAGAAGTTCCCGGCGAGAGTGCAGCTGCAAAATTAGCTATAAAAGATTTAAATGAGTTTCCAGAGTTGAGTGAATATCTTAGTGAACCTGATAATCCAATATACTCTTCGAGTATAGCACCATATTATGGGTCGCTCGAACT
>DQXH01000019.1 GCA_011043415.1 Thermoprotei archaeon
ATTGAATAGTATCACATTATTTATGATATATGACATGATTAAGGAGGCTTTAAATAGGAATAAATTGCTGGTGGGGATCGGTAAAGATACATATGTAACTGATATTACTAGATCTATCCTACCATATATGAGGAGTAGGGGAGTATTAAATTATGATAGTATCTCAATTAAGAGTGATAGACCTTTATTGACGATATTGTCTTCGTTAGACAATGAGGTTTTCAAGACTCCATGGCGTTTTATAGGATATGATGGTGCGTTTGCAACGCTTACAAAGAATGAGAATCCTCCTCCCATATTACGTGCATCACGCAAATATGTTTTTCATGATGGACTGTTAATACGTTCATATTTCCAGCTTAGGTCCTTTAAATCGATTGGAGAAGTACTTGTAAAATCTCCAGTGTTTTTCTATGATAGATTCATAGATAAAAGATATGATAAAGACTTTAGGTCTATTGAAGTACTATCTGGATATGGTAACATAACTATTAACCCATATTTAGAGACTGGTTTTAACAAGCTAGATAACTTAATCCTATTTCTACTTAGCTTGATGGATAACCCTGAAGTGGCTGAGGCAACCGGACATAACTACCTATTGTTTCTAGCTGATAAGGATGTTAAAGCAGCTATAAATCTGGTTAAAGAGGGTGTCATAGATATGACAGATCTAAAAGTTAATGAGGTAATTAAGAAGAGAAGGCTTTTTATAATAACTAGAAAGTTTAGAGATTTTAGGCATCTTGTCGAGAGGAGGCGTAGAAGATGAATATTTATCATGAATTAGATAGCATATTTGACGGTAAGTTGAGGCATTACAGTATTGAGAGGACTACGGCACGTCTCAGGGGAGAGGAAGTCGTTTTTAGTGAGGGGATTGCATATATTGACGCTGTATTTAATTTGAAAGTGTTTGACCATCTCCATGAACCAAATTTAATCGGTATTGAAAGGATGTTATCGAGTGGTGAAACTGCATATGTCATTTTTGAGGTAGTTGGTATAAGGCCTAAGCATTATGAGATGCCCTCATTGACCCCTGATGTACCCCCGGTCTTAAAATGGGAGTATTTGGATAACATAGGTAGGAGCTGGATATCCGGTGGAGAGAATTGGATGGAAATAATTGCAGTACATACTGGTTATTTAATGAAAGTTGAAAATAATAGACTAATTTTTGAGAGGACTAGGCTAAGTCCATTAGCTGGTGCTAGGGCACATATACTGTCTAAAGACGTTATTGAGAAGATGGTGTGTAAAGATAAAAGTGAAAAATACGTGGATGAAATTGGGGAATTGATAGGGTTTAAGATTCCGCTTACAGTCGACCTATATAGTCTATTTAAGTATCATACCGGCTTCTTCGGTTTTACGGGATCCGGAAAATCAAATCTAATTAGTTTCCTCATGAGGAAACTAATTATGAAGATCCCTGATCTTAAGATCGCTATATTCGATATTGCTGGTGAATATACCGTCCATCTACTTGATATTATTCTAACCACTAGATCAGTTGTATATACAAATGAGGTTATAGATCCCGATAGATTCGCAGATTCACAGGTAATTCCAGAAACATTAGCCGATAATTTAGAGATCGAGACGAAGGTTAAGGAACTACTTAAAAAGGTTAATTTAAAGATTATCGACCCCGAGAGATCTGTATTTACAGTAGAGTCATTTATCAGTTATCTCTCTGAAGTTCCAGCAAGGTATCCATATTTAACGAAATATTATAATAAAATAAAGTATCTTCTTAGAGATCTCGATAGAAGTATTAATCTTATTGAGGCGTTGAATAGAGAGGAGTACACTAATATTAGAGATGAGGTTATAAATACATTAAGCGCCTTAAGAAATGGCTTAAATCCAAAGTCAGGGTTAGCGATTGGTATAAGTGCCATAATAGAAGACTTGAAGTATCCATATACTCCTACCACAGATAAAGATGTATTATATGTAAATGAAATCGCCGAGGAAATGATTCAAGACCCTTCATATCCCTCGTTAACGATATTCTATATCCCAAATCCATATATTGCTAGAAAGGTTGCGTCAGACTTTATAAATACTATATTCACCATAAAGAAGTTTAGAGGTGTTGGAAATAAGATTCTATTAGTATTTGATGAGGCCCAGGAGTTTATACCTGATAGAATGAAGGGTGAAGACTATACTCTACACTCTAATCTAGCTGTAGAAACATTATTGAGGCAAGGGCGTAAATACTTGGTTGGAGGATGGATAGCGACACAGAGATTGGCTCATTTAAATACAAATGCATTACAGCAATTACACAGTTACTTCGTAAGTACACTACCTAGGTCATATGATAGAAATGTAGTGTCAGATGCATTCTCAATAAGCAAGAGTGTGGTCGATAAAGTTACTGAATTAGATACTGGAGAATGGATTTTCGTTAGTTACAAGGCCACGGAATATAAGAATATTCCTGTCGAGATAAAGACACCAAATAATGAGGAATTATTAAGGATTGGAATAGAAAACATAAAAATATAGCTTCACTCTAAAACATTTATAAAAGGAAATAATAAACTACTTTTCTCCACCCATTACCCCTGGTTTAATGTCATTAATCAGCATATCCACTACTTTTAAAACTCTGTTTTCAACCGTTTCAGTCTTCCTAGATCCTTTGAGCATTTTATAGATCATCATTAAAAATATAATCAGCAATATAAGCGTTATGAGCATAATCACGATCTCCGCTAAACCAATAAGTAATAGAACTAATCCAGCATATTCACCATATAAATAAGATTTTACTATTAGATATAATATTAAATACTTATTTTCAAACTTGGTTGAATTAATTGGTTAATTAACCATCTTAATATCTTTAATCCTATATTTTCTTAATAATTCACCTGCTTCAATAATTTCTAATTTCCCTTCTTCAACTAGCTTGTTACATGCCTTTATAATCTCGTCTACATCATATTTAAAACCTAATTCTAGTCTGATATCAACTACGTCCCTAATTCTTCCATCTCGCATAATCTTCATGATTTCTTCAGTTAAAGTTTCTGCAATAGTTTCTTCAACTGACACTTTCTTTATAGAAATCCTCCTTTTCTCGTGATATATTGTTATAGGAGCTTTTAAGATGATGTCAGGAGCATACTTGATGTCAAATTTAAGTATTACATATACTATGGTCCTTATGTCCGGGTTTATGTACGTAGCTGACCATATAGCATTCCTATCGAGTTTAAATGTATATTCCCTGTTGATACTTAGTTTATGAGAGTCGTATTCTACACATGTAATCTCATATTCAGAAGCTAGTATATCAGTGAGTATAGCCTCCTCGACTTTAATCTCTAGGCGGGTATATAGGCATATTCTAATTTTCTTGGTTCTAGACGGCATGTTAAATATTATAAATTTACCAGTCACTGTTTCGTTATGCTCAAATATATTCTTGTCTATAACTAGTCTGGCATATTGATTTTCGACGGTTATATTTTCAATGATTGATTGGGTAGGCTTGACACTATTATATACCTTAAGTATAATATCCTTAACTATATCTCTATGGAATGGTATATCTAATTTAACCCGTAGTACCCAGTCCACCCTCCTACTAATTTCATATGCTATAGAAGGTGGGGCATCCTCGGGAATATGTATTTTAAACTCATATCGAGTAGAGTCTGTGGTAAATTTAACATCCCTATCGATCTCCTCTTTATAAATGTCAACACGCTTTGTATATCCATATCTCCTCTGGCCAGATGAAATCACTATAATCTGATAATACAATTCAATTACTATACTTCTCGCCTCCAACCCCTTAACTTCAGTCAATATTATAGCTCCTTCTACATCCTCACCAGCATAATATACATCTTTTAAACCTTCAAATGAGATCTTTGCCATACCCCAATTAAATTAACCTACAAACCTATATTAGATTTAAGTACGTACATCGTATAACCAGAGGCAAATATACATCAATATCATGAAGCCACTATATTATTGGAAGCATCCTATATAGGAGGTTTTGATATGAATAACAATCCTATAAGTATCTTAGAA
>DQXH01000055.1 GCA_011043415.1 Thermoprotei archaeon
GACGGCTGTTACATTCACATCCGACTATATGATAGCATTAAGGATAGGCAAGAAGAATCCGAGATATTATTACTACCACGAGAAATACGGTGACCCTATAGATCTAATACTCCCTAGAAGTAGGTTAGAATCCAAGATAGATAACCTTATATACTACTACAGACGGAAAATATATTCATTAAAGGGATTGGACTCATGTAGAGAGCGCCAAGGAGATCGTATTTTTGAAATACGAGAGTAAGGATAGACGAAACAGAAGAATCTATATCACAGTGCCACCATAGAATATGATCTAGTCGCTAAGAGAATTAACCCTAATATGGTGGTAGTAATATGTTTATCACATATGAGATAATTGTTAATATAATTAAATAAAACACCAAGACGATTACTATACGAACTTTTATATCATGTTTTTCGTCAAAAAAGCATAGAGGCATCTTAAGTAACTCGGCTATCCTTCTAGGAAGGGGGAGCATAAATGATGTCTTTCTAGAATATATTATATATTCTTCTCCATAAACTCTTCTCATCTTCTCTTCTTCATATAATGCTACCCCTATTATCGTGAGAGCCGATATCAGCCATGGATATGAAGGGAGTGTTATAAATGCCCCCCTAACGTGCGGCATAAAATATATCAATACCAAGAGGCCATAGCTCCATAATATATAACCTAGATACTGTGGATGCCTTATATAGCGATATATCCAGAAATCTATGATCTTACATCCTTTGAACTTTCCATATAACCATGTGGTTACACCCATTGAGAATATAAATAAACCTAAGAAGATGAAAATTATAGCTGTCGATGTGGATATCCCATATGATATTCTCCAATAACAATATTTTCTTAATATAATATATGGCATTATTACCACGTTTCCCAATTCTAGAACCTTCGGCGAATACTCTATAAATGGAAGCCATATAACTCTTAATATGCCTATTCCTGCTAAGAAGAACATAGCAAACGCGAAGTATCCGAATGTAGGGATGTATAATGCTATGGATCCTGCTACCGATATAATGCCTCTATCAAAGATATATCCTATTATAATTAATATGATAATGATAATTAACATAGTATAACCTAAAGGTCTTACACTATTCAGTAGTATCTTTCTTAATTCAGGTTCCCAGAATAAGTCAGGAAAATATTTATGAAGATATTTATCTAAAAGGTGAGGTAGTTCCAATGTGAGGTAGAATAACGATACCGTGAGTGCTATAGATAAAAATACTGATAAGGTTAGCTTTATGACTGCTGATCTATCCATCGACCTCAATCTCTCTATCATTATAAAATAATTCACTAAAGATCAAGATTACTCTAAACCTTTGAACATTTATATCCTTAGTCTCCTATATGCTGATATCGTCTCATAGACTGAGAACATAAAGCCGATGCATGATGATTACCGTAGATTTTGAATACGATCTAGAGTGTGAAATAATTTAATCTCCATAATCACGTATATTATGATAACGTAGGTATATGCGTAGTGGCAGCCTTATTTTCATCTTTCCATCTTCTTTAGTAGCTATAGTTATACCGTCTATATCCAGCTTATCCCTATCGCTTCTGCTAAATTCCCTTAATCTATTCAATAATTCCTCTGGATTCCGATATTTCCGTGCCAATTTTCTAGCATTAATAATAAACCTGGAGAAGATATAAAATATGATAGGTATATCTACCCTAGTGGGATGCCTGAGATATATTTCATTGTTTAAGGGAGGTTTATAGGGAATATATAGTTATTCTGATAAATATATGGTTTATATGATATTATAGGGGTGTATAAGTTGTTAGACTATATATTACAGGTTACCATAGATATCGGTAGCCTAATATTAGGTATAATAATTTTAATTATCATATTAGCAATATTATCCGCAGCAATTAAGATAGTTCCAGAATATACTAGGATAGTGGTATTCAGGCTTGGGCGTGCAATAGGTATTAGAGGACCTGGTATAGTATTCCTAATCCCGATTATAGACAGGCCTGTATGGGTCGATTTGAGGGAGCGCTACCTGGAGATTACTAAGCAGACATGTATCACTAAGGATAATGCTCCAGTGGATATAGACTTCCTAATATACTTCAAGGTTTTCGACCCTCTACAGAGCGTGATAAATGTACAGAATTTCGAGGGTGCTGCTACTGGAATAGCTACAACTACTCTAAGGGCTGTAATAGGCGACATCTTACTCGATGATGTACTTGCTAAAAGAGAGGAGATAAATAGGATTTTAAGGAGTAAGCTTGACGAGGTTACAGAGCGCTGGGGAGTTAAAGTGACTACAGTTGAGATTAGGGAGATCCTCCCGCCTAAAGACGTTCAAGATGCTATGATAAGGCAGATGAGTGCGGAGAGGAATAGACGTGCAATGGTTACTGAAGCAAGTGGTAAGAAAGAATCTGCGATATTAGTTGCTGAGGGTGAGAAGCAGAGCTCGATTTTGAGGGCTGAGGGTGATAGGCAGGCAGCTATATTAAGGGCCGAGGGCTATGCTCAGGCTCTTGAGATACTGTATAACGCTGCTAAGAAGATAGATTCAAAGACGATGACGCTACAGTATCTAGATACTTTAAAGGAGCTTGGTAAGAGCGAGTCTACAAAATTCATTCTCCCAATGGAGTTCACAGAGCTTGTAGAGTCTATATCAAAGTTTGTTAAGGAGGTTAAGGGTGAAGAATAGTTGTGAAGAGACCTTCTTTATCGATAGTAGTCATTATATCTCTTATTCTAGTTCAATATAGTATCATATCCTTCGCGAAGGGCTATGAAAAGACTATAATCATCATTAGAATGGAGAATACGATCGACTTAGGTATGGAGGATCTATTATCTAGAGCTATTAATACCGCGTCTCCAAATACAAAGGCCATAGTAATAATATTGAATACTAATGGAGGGTATCTAGAGGCTACTGAAGGTATTGTAGATCTTATAATGCGCTCCACAATTAAGGTTATAGTGTATATTCCAGCTGGTGGAAGGGCTTTCTCAGCCGGCGCATATATTGCATTGGCATCTGATAGACTAATTATGGCTCCGGGATCTGTTATAGGCTCAGCTGAACCAAGGTCGATAGGCGGGATGAAGGAGGATCCAAAGATTATTAATGCGATGGCCTCTTGGATAGAGTCTATAGCGTTATCGAGGAATAGAAATGCCACTGCAGCTAGATATATGGTTACCGAAAATAGGGATTATACTGCTATGGAGGCTGTTAAATATAGTATAGCAGAGTATATAGAGGCGGATTTCCATAGGATGCTTGTTAAGGAGGGTCTGGGAGACGCGTACATAAATTCTATAAGCCCTGATGTAAGGTCACGTTTCATATCAGTATTATGTGATCCATTCATACTCGGTCTACTACTTGAATTAGCTGCATTACTGATTTTAATAGAAGTTTTTCATCCAACTTACTTAGGCGGATTCGCTGGAGGAGCCGCATTTGTACTAGCTTTACTTGGGCTGGGAATGATCGGGGCTGATGCAACGGCTATAATACTACTTCTACTCGGTATCTCTGCAATACTACTTGAGGTTAAACTCGGGCATGGCGGCTCTGCTATAGCCGGGGCGATCCTAATCATCTTCGGTACGCTCCTCCTCTATAGAAGGGAATACTTTATATGGACCATAAGCTACACCTCACTCCTAGTCGGTGGGATAGCGATTATCATAATCGTATCGGGGGTCGCTGGTTTCTACCTACATAAAATTAGGGAGGTTATTAAGCGGAGGAGGTCTCCACTTGATTTAAATATGTTGATAGGTAAGGTAGGTGTTGTAAAGAGTAGGATTGAGCCTGGTAAACCCGGGGTTGTATTAGCGATGTCAGACTACTGGACCGCATACTCAGATGAGGTTATTGAGGAGGGTGAGAAGGTTAAGATTCTAAGGGTAGATGGATTAAAGGTATATGTCAGGAGGATTGAGAAGAAATAATATAGGTGTTTAATATGGATATAAAAGGTAGAGTCGCTGTTGTAACAGGATCTTCAAGAGGAATTGGCAAGGCTATCGCAGTAAAACTA
>DQXH01000036.1 GCA_011043415.1 Thermoprotei archaeon
CTTATTTGAACTGATATATTTCTACTGTGCTTTGATTGTCATACTAGATAGAATACATAAATTCACTTTATTTAATGTTATTTTATCAGCTTAAAATTTAGTTAAATAAGAAGTATTTTTAATTATTTGTAATGTTCTTCTTTTCACGCTTTGAATTAGATCGTTGGATTAGAATGTATAGGGATTCCAGCGGTGTTAGTGATGAGTTGAGAGGCTGGAACTGGTCTTCTGATCTACTAAGTCCAATTATTGATAATTTATATCTCAGTGTTTCTGAGGTTGCTAATAGATATTGTGAGACATACCGTGATATCTATCTAAAACGTGTTTTAAAGAAACCCGCTCCAGTTTCTTTCAAGACTGTGCGTGGTTGGGTTTATCATAGGATCTCAAGTGATACCTTGACTCTCGTTAAATCATACTTATATAACTCTGGTTTTGTACCAGGATATAAACTGTATAATGATCTGGCCCGGAGAGGAAGAAGGTTTATTAATCGGGTAATGAGGTCATTAAACGTCTCCAAATATGTTAGTGACGAGGAGTTTAAGAAGCTTTACAATGATTCCAAGACATTATATAAGTATCTTATTCTACAGGCTGCCTCCTATAATGATCAAGTATTAAGCCGTGAGGCTGTAGCTAGTATTGATAGTCTAGTAAATAAGGTCGTTCCATCTGTTGTAGAGAGGGTTATAGACGGTTCTCCCCTAGGCCTCTCTAAGCAGCTCAGGATAGATATGTTCCTTGATAATAATATAGTGATTGATATTAAGACTGGAGACTATAGAGATTTCCATAAATATACTTTAGCTGGATATGCATTGGCTGTGGAGGCTGACTTAAATAAACCAGTTGACTATGGTATAATCACTTATCTCCATATACAAGGTGATTTTGTTAAAGTTAGAAATGACTTTTATTTAATTGATGATACGCTTAGAAGGGAGTTTATTGAATTGAGAGACCACGCTATGGATATTATACATTTATCGAGGGATCCCGGTAGACCTACTAGATGCCCTAGTTACTGCATATATTATAATGTATGTAATCCGCTTGGATAGGTGTCTCTCATGAGGAAGACCGTTGTTCTAACGGGATATGGATATAGGATTGGTAAGAGGAGTAATCTAATTGTTATATGGGATAAGTCCGGAAGGAAGATTGAGTTGAGTACAGGTAATGTAGGGAGGATTATAGCGTTTGCAAGAGGTTTAAGCATATCTGGAGATGCGTTAAAACTGATTTTAAGGCATAACATAAGGTTTATAATAGTATCTAGGAGTAGGCCGCTCGGTATGCTACATTCATTTAGAAGATCGGCGCCAGTTAAACTTATAAAGGAGCAGGTGTATGCGCAGAATGATGGTAGAGCAATTTATATCGCTAAAACCATTATATATGGTAAACTATCTAACCAAATTAATATTCTACGGTGGTTGAGGAGAGGAAGATTTAGGAGGAGACGGTTTGAAAGTGAGTTACTCCTGGAAAGCTACATGAATATTATGGATTTGAGGAGTAGGTTATCTAAGATGGAACTTGATCTAGATGATTATAGGTCGAGGCTTGTTAATATAGAGGCTGAGGCGAGTAGGATATACTGGAATGTGATATCAAAGATTCTTCCCCCCGAAATAGGCTTCGATGGGAGGAGGAAGAGGTATGAGAGGCCTAGAGACGTATTAAATCTTTCACTAAACTATCTATATACGTTATTAGCCTCTGAGGTATGGGGATCTATTGAATTGAATGGACTCGATCCGTGGATCGGGTATCTCCATATTGATAGCAATAGGAGGCCTAGTCTCGTGATGGATTTGATGGAGGAATTTAGGCAGCCTGTAGTAGATAAGTCAATTATAGCATATCTCTTAAACTATAAAGGAGATTATAGTAAGCTTGTCATGGATGGAAGATTAAGCGATGATTTCCTTAAGGAACTATCTAAACTTTTCTACGAGAGCTTAAAGAGGAAGGTTACCTTCAATAAATATTATGCGCCTATAGACTCACATGTAAATAGACAAGCTAGGAGGCTCGCGAGGTACATACTAGGGATCACATCAGATTATAAGCCCTTTAACATTATATAATATTGTATTATGGGTTTAATTCAGGTACTTAAACCGAATTTACATAATATACCTTTGTTTATTTTACTTGCTTTTATATCCGTCGGTGGAGTTATACAGACATATGCATGTATAGATGACGCAGATATACTTCCAAAGCCTCCTTTATATGACATTTTAAAGCCATTTAACCTCTGGTTTCCATGGCTATACTTGACAGCCCCTATACAAATCTCTAGCCTAATACTTAATCTAAGATGGATATCAGGAATTTTTCCTGAACTTAGTCCGGGTTTCAAGCTTCCACTCGGGAGTATACTTTATTCATATGTTACATCGGCTTGGAGCATCTACATCTATAGGAGATACATCTCTACAAATAAGAGGATATTAAAAATCTTTATTATAATCAGCATCGGATTCGGATGCATCTTCAGTCCAGTTATCTCACTACCATTTATAACAATAGACCGTGAATTAATTACATTTACATTAAGCGGCTTTTTACTCATTACGTTAATCACGTTAATATATCTTTTTTCAATATACGGACTCTATAAGCTCTTAAGAAACTACCTAGCTGAGAAGCCCCGTTAATTTAAATTTTCATGATTAAATAATTGTATTAGAATGTATACACTCGTTATTTACGATATTTCTGATGATGAAATTAGGTTTAAGGTAGCTAATGCATGTAAATCAGTCGGCTTATCTAGGATTCAGAAGAGTGCATTCTTGGGAGTGATCGATAGTCAAACTAGAAAGAGTCTTAAAAAGAGGCTTGAAAGAATATTGGGAGATAGTAACGGAAATATCCAGATATTCCTTATATGTGAGAACGATATGAGATTCAGGGATATAATTGGTAAGATGTATAAAGAGGGTGACGAGGATATAATGGTTATATAGCCGCCATGACGAGTGAGGACTATACATATCTCTCTTCAACGATGATCCGAGACTATATATTCTGCCCGGTAATCTTCTACTATAAATATGTAAGGAATATATGGGAGCCTGAAACCTTTCTGATGAAGGAGGGGAAAGAAAAGTATGAGGAATATAGAGATAAAGGTAAATATAGAGTTACTGTCCTTGGACAGAGGAAAGTTAAACCGGATAAGATATTATATTCGCAGGAGGTATATAGTAGAAGTTTGAATATCTACGGTATTGTAGACGCCATATATTGGATTGGTAATAAAGCATATATTGTCGAGATCAAAGATAGTAGCTTGAAGAAGCCTCCTCCAGACCATATATATCAGGCGGTGGCATATGCTCTAATGGCGGAAGAAACATTCAATACCACAGTATATAAAATTCAGATATACTACCGGATAAGTGATACATGGATTGAGAGAAGAGTGACAGCAGGTTTAAGGAGATATGTAAAGAAAATAGTACACGAAATAAAAAGAATATTAGATGGAAAATATATTCCAGAGCCGAAAAAGATAAAAGCATGTAAAAGTTGCTGGTACAGAGGAATCTGCTATTAAAATTTTTGTTTGATGGAAGCCTCTAGCAGCAAGTTTAATCAATCCTTTGTTTAACTATAATTTTATGCTGAATTACTTTGAACTTGAGACAAATCTATTTAGATATATCGGAAATTAGAAAAGTAATTTTTAAGGTTGAATAACCTATCTTAAACTTTCTTCTCACTCCGCCTCAATTTCTCCTTGGGCTCCCACCTGAATCTCCATAAACCTCTTCCAAATGACTCTACAGCTATCTCCAGCTCCTCAGCTAGCATGTCATTTATCAGCGGCTCATCAGCTAATGGAGAGACTATTAAATCTGTAGATACCTCCTTAGACTCTATATCATGCGCCACTATCTTTACATATGCCTTCATAGGGTAATACCATGCCTTCAGA
>DQXH01000045.1 GCA_011043415.1 Thermoprotei archaeon
GTAGCAGGTAACCTGCCATCTATAGTAAGTGAGAGTGTATCAGAGGGATTATCTGACCTAGCTGATATGATTGAGAGCGGCTTCTCAGACGTATCTGACTCCCTAGGTAGTATACAGACTACATTAGATGGAATCGTAGATTCACTGCAGGCTGTACAGAGTGGATTATCTAATGTACAGAGTGGATTATCTGATTTAAGTGATATGATAGCAAAGTCTACAAGTGATACATCAAGCTTCTTACTAGCTACACTAGTCCTAGTAATTATAACTCTAATATTTGCTGCTGCTGCCGCTATTAAGGTATTCAGGGGTTAAACCCCTTATATTACTCCCATTCATTTATTTTTTTATTTGAGGTGATTAGATGGGGAGGAGACTAGCGTATATGCTTGTCGCTTTAATAGGATTCTCAATAGGAGTTATACTGTATATAATAGGAGTGTTCCTGATTCCATTTTTAATAGAGATTCTCCCACAACTAGAGATAACCTTCACTGAATACAGATATGTTTTGGGGGCGTTGGCCTCAGGCTTTATTGGGAGTATAATAGCCGTGATAATAGCGTATATATGGGCCTCTAGATCGGAATTTTAATATTTTCCTTAGCCTTATAAATATACTGTATATTTACACGGCCCTCCTTCTTATTTACTGTAAAGACTGGATTCACCCTCCTATATCCAACTTCCTTAATCTCATAATCCATTAATATTATTATTGGATTTGGAAACCAAGGTGTATTAAATAGATATTCATAATACTCGTATAACACATCCTTATCGAGGCTTAAGCTTATATTTAGATATAGGTTATTATGGAATTTATCTAGTGAGACATGTATCTCATTCTTATTCATCGTTTTCTTTAGGAGCATTTTAAGAAGCTTTATCTTTTCGGTTAGACTTAACTCCTCATAGCTTTTGAAGTATCTAGCTAACGTATTTTTAACTGAGACTGATATAGCGTCATGAAGCCTATTCTTATCCTCCCTACTAAGTCCCCGTCCTATATTTGTAATTAACTCACTAAATATTGATATCATCATCTCCTTAAGTTTATAGTCTCTAAGTGTATCTAGGCCCTCAAGCGATCCTGTTGCATCATATAACTCGATATAATCCGTAATTGATATACCATTTCCATATAATGCCCTAAATATATCCAGTAGGCTTTCACCTATCTTCCTATCGCTAAAATATATTATAGAGCTTCTCCCATCCTTTACCATAAATCCTGCGTATTCGTCGATTAAAATAATGCTATATTCTATAGGGTCTCCATCCAATATATATACATCTCCATAGTTTGATAATCTTGCTGGTGTATGAATATTCTCATCTTCAATCCAGGTAAATATTTTTATCTCCCCCCTCATCTTATATAGACGCTTGAGATACTTGAGCATAATAGGATTATGGAACATATCTAAGGTAAGGGGAGTAGCAAGAATATATAATCTCTCTTTACAGGTCTCAAGTAGGTTGGTTAGATAATTTTCTAAATCTTTCTCGCTGACTTCCCAGACATTTAACTCCTCCTTCCCCCCTCTCTCCCTACTTATATTATAGATCTTTTGGAGTTCTTCAAGAACTTCTTCCATCTCTATTACAACCTTCTTCCGATTTTCGATGACTGGTTTAAATACTTCACTAGGTGATACCACCCTCCATCTCGTAGGTTGTCCATCGATAACCTTAACTAATTTCTTCTCTTCGAGACTCTTTAAAACCTTATAAGTCTTCTCCCTAACCACCCCAGATTTACGAGATATTTCAGATGCCTTAGCCTCTCCCAGTCCGATTAACGCTATATAAACTTTAGCTTCATTCTTTGTGAGACCGAGATCCAATAAAGCCTTAAATATCTTCGCCTTATCCTCCATACTCATCTAATCGCCTCAGTCTATAGAATCAAATTTTAAATTCATGTAACTCGCGGGATGTATATGAGGGATACAAATAATATGGGTACAGTTTTCTAATAAAGTTAAACCCGCAAAAATATAGTAGCCGGATGTAATTGGAGGTGTATCATGTAAAATGGATTTTAAAGAGATGTGGTCAGGGAAGAAAGGAGGATTCGCAGATTCATTAAAGAGGAATCTAGCGCCACAGAAAAATATTAGATCAAAGATCGATAATGCTATTAAGATTCTCCAGAAAATGACGACTAAACTTGATGTATCCATACGTAGTCTTAAGGAGAAGGATCGAATATATTTTGCAAAGGTTGTGGAGTCTATCAAGAATCATGACAGGACTATGGCGACTTTATATGCAAATGAGCTTGTAGAGATTCGTAAGGCATTGAAGGTCTTAAAGCAGTCTAGATATGCTATCCAGAGCGTAGCTGTAAGGCTTAAGACTGTACAGAGTATAAGTGATGCAGCGGCTGAGATACTACCTGCGATGCAAGTGTTAAGGAATGTAAAGAGTATGGTATCTTATATATTACCAATAACTGAAGACGGCATTAATGAAGTAGCGAACCTACTACAGGATATAATGTGGGAGGCTACACAGACTGGAGAAGCAGGCTTCGACTTTGCAGCAGCTAATGACGAGGCTATCAAGATATTAAATGAGGCTGAGCGTCTAGCACGTGAAGACATGAAGAGAGAGCTTCCAGGTATACCCGAGTCATTATCGGAGTCTCGCGAGAAGGCTGGCGAGTCCGAGGATTTCACGGAATTTAGATTCTAAGGGATTTAATATGCCCCTCTCAACTTTTTATACATTGATCGGTAAACCAGTGATAGAGAAGTATGGAAGATTTAAGGGTAGGGTAATCGGGTTTGAATTAGATTCGGAAAATAATCTAAAGAATATTGTATTTGAGAATGGTGGTGTAATATTATCTAAAAATATATCTTCCTTCGAGATTCATGACGGCTACCTAATATATCTACCTGCTCTTATTAAGGAAGGAACTAATTTACTAAATGAATATAAGGATCTTGAGCTGTTTATCGAGACACTTAGGAAAATGTATAATATGAATCTAAGTAGGAAGTTAATTAGGATATATTATGATAAAACTATAGGTAGGTTTAAGTCCTTATCATCCAGACTATCTAAATATATTAAAATTTTGGAGAGAAGGAGGAGGAAGATTGAGGATCAGATTGAATGGTTGAAAAACATAACATTCTATTTACATATTGGTAATGAGAATGGATATCTTGATTCGACATTATATAAGTATTCATATGACTTGGTCTCCTCTGAGATCCTGAAATTCACGAATGAACTTGAGGATATAGAGAGAATTTCGTTAGAGTTAACTACGATAAATTCGAAGATTGAATCTTATTTAAAGGATTTCCAGGAGGTGTATGAGGAGAATGTTGAGGAGAAAGCTGGATATACGTAGTGTTCTTAAGAGATATAATGAGCTATATAGGAAGCTGTATATCTATAGAAATGCGTTATCAGTCCAGATCTCGAAAATTAATAATAGGTTGAAAGGATTGGAGGATCGGGCTAGATGGTATAAGGAGAAGGGTGATATAGATACTGCATATCTATATGCACGTGAATATAAGTCTCTTTATATCGTTAGAGAGGTTCTATGGCATATTAAACTTAATATTGAGGGTGTACTTGGACGTATAGATACTATTAAGACTCTTATAGCGCCTTTTGAGGACCTAGATGTGACGTTGAAGACTCTTGATCAGGTGTTGAAGGATAGTAAAGTAATATACTCCATGTTTAGTAACATATCCTCCGAATTACTATCTGCATATACAGATTTACAATCTACTCTAACCTCCCCTGATATAGACCTCTCATATATCACCGTTCCTGTAGAGGATGCAAAGGCTATCCTAGAAAATATTGAGAGAAAAGTAGGTATGGAGCTTATAAAGAAGTTCCCTAATATACCGAGGAATCTAGACGAGGTATTTAAAGAGGGTCTAGAGAGTGGAATCACAAAATTATATAA
>DQXH01000104.1 GCA_011043415.1 Thermoprotei archaeon
AAATAAATCTCTTCAATACTCTACACATTTGCTTTATAATAATTGAATTCTTCCTAAAATTTTTCTTAAAGTATATATTTCATAATGATTACATGGTTAAATTATTCTATATATTGATTTACAATGCCGAAAAGATTATAGATAAGCATTAAAATTTAATTAAAATAATTTAAAAAGTTTTAAAAGGGAATAAGGAACAGCCTATATCAATTATTTTGCTTGGCTTAAAGCGATCTCCTTGAGTCTTTGGAAATATAATGCGAATGGTCTGTATGCTAGATGGGACCATTTAGCGAATGGAACCTCAAGACATAATAAAGGTACTACAAACATTAAATGCACTGAGAATGTAATATATGTCGGTAATGGATAATTACATATTACAAATATATCTGTTAGTAATCCAGTGATGGATGTTAACCATAGTAGTATTATGAACATCCAATCTGTTGGATGTGAATTACGCCAGTATATTTCACTCTTAGTTATTCTACCATATATTGCTATTGAGCTTCCTAATATTAATGCGCAGAATGCGGATATACCTATAATACGCGATACTAACTCACTTGGATGTATAGATGGCGCTATTAAGGGGAGAAGCATGTGTCTTATAGTATGATGTAGGAAGATAGCAGCATAACCATAGAATAATAGTAAATGTATAATATAGTATTTTTTCTCTTCACCACACTCAACTCTCCTCTTCTGTGTGAAGAAGTGAAGTGGTATAATTTTGATGAATTCAGTTATATATTTACTTACTGGTATTTTATTGAAATGAATGCTACCGACGCTCATTTTATACATCCTATAGATGTTAATTATCAGTATTACTGAAAGTACTGTAAATACGATTACATTAGCCCATGCAACAATATGCCTTGGCGCGAAAGCCCATAGATCAGCATGAGTTGGAACAATAGGTCCTTTAAGAAGATACACGATTAATCCAGTAATTGCCGCTAAAATAATAATACTTAAAAGTTCAATCTTCTTAGAGAAGTATAATGCTTTTGAAAAGCCGGTGAAGTCATATTCAGTGGTTAAATACCTTCTTACAGCCATCATGAATCCTCCAGGATCAGCGTCTCTAGGACACGTCTCAGTACAATCTCCGCAGTAGTAACAAAGCCAAGGCTCCACGCTAGCTAATATCTTCTCTCTAAGACCTAAGACTGCGTATCGTATTATTTTCCTAGGGAATTCTTGCCCCTCCTTTGATAGTGGACATATGGCTGTGCAATTACCACAGCTATAGCATGCTGATATATCAAATGCACCTAATTCCCTAACTTTATCTATAAGATCAGGATCCACCTTTACCATATATCATCTCCTCCCGACAACTCTATATTTCCAATATCCATCTTCAGTTTGTTCCACAGGTTCGAATACATCGTACCTAACAAAAGTAAGTACATACCATGTTACAATAGATATATCTACTCCGATCTCTCTAGCTATTTCAGGTATTGTCTTCGGACCAGAGGCTAATGCTTTAGTTATTTTACTTCTCATTGAAGCCTGCTCCCTAGTCATCTTAAGAAGCTCTTCAGATACCTTAGGCTTAATTTTCTCTTTAAATAATTTTAACGTACTTTTTTTAGAGCTCATATTTTCACCTCCTTACCCATAGCAACAATCATCTCTCTTATCTGTCTATTACTAAGACCTTTAAGCTGAATAGCCTCAGTAGGGCATACAGCTACACATGCCCCACATCCTTTACACTTAGCTTCATTTACCCATGCTTTTTTACCGATACCTTCGTATTCTTTAATTTCAATCGCTCCATACTCACATTCATCTATACATAATTTACTTAGTTCACATTTTTCTGGATCCACATGAGCTACAAATGGTTCAAGCTCTAGAGTCTTAACCATAGTTAATGTAGCCGCTTTGGATGCAGCAGCGCTGGCTGACGATAATGTCTCTATAGTATCTTTAGGCGCTTGACAAGCGCCTGCTATAAATATTCCTGTAATAGCCGTTTCAACAGGCTTAAGTTTTGGATGGACTTCTAATAAAAATCTATCTCTGCTGGTAGATAATTTAAGTATTTTATAAAGCTCTTCATTATTCTTTCTTGGAACCATACCAGTTACTAAAACGACCATATCAACTGGTATCTCTATCTCTTCTTCTAAAGGTGTAAGCAAATCCTTGGATTTTACGATCAAACGACCTTCATCCCCGATCACTTTAGGCGGATCATTCTCATCATATTTAATGAAAATCACACCATTTTTAGAGGCTTCTTCATATAACAACTCTTCTCTACCATATGTCCTGATATCTCTAAAGAAGTGATATATCTTTAACCCGTTGAACCTCTTCAATAGATTTAATGAAGCATATATAGCTGCCTTACAGCAATACCTTGAACAATATTCATTTACTTCTTCCTCTCCTCTTTTAGTTTGTCTACTTCCTACACAATATATAAAGGCAACTCTCTTAATTTCCTTGCCATTATATATTAGTTTCTCCGTCTTATTTAATTCGATTAATCTATGTAATTGAGGCAATGTTATTACATTATCATAGCTTCCATATCCAAATTCACCTTCCTTAGGATCATACGGATCAAAACCAGTAGCTACTACTATAGCTCCTATCTTTAAGGTTATAGTCTCCTCTTTCATTTCGAAGTCGATTTTATCACATTCTTTTAAAACCTCCATACATTTATTATCACAATTCTCAATATCTAAATGTGGTATCTCTGGATATGCTCCTGGATACGGTGGAACTCTTACTGGAGTCCTCTTAGTTAGTCCATAATTAAACTCGTCTGGGATATTCTTAGGTAGTTTACTAATTATCTCTTCTATGTTATCACATCTCCCTTTAAAATATCTTGGTTTAATTCTTATCTTTACCTCGAAATTCCCTACATATCCGCTTAATTCTTTAATCTCTGCATTTGTATATATCATAATATTCTCTCTCTTAAGAACCTCATTAATCAGCTCTGATACTATCTCATAACCTTTCTTACCACTCGGATATATGCTGGATAATTGAGCCGCTCTACCGCCTACGAATGGGTCTTTCTCAACAATGTATACGCTGAGACCAGCATCAGCTAAGTCTAGTGCCGCTCTTAAACCAGCTATTCCCCCGCCTATCACTAAGACCTTAGAAACCGTCGAGGTTTTTATACTTTCTAGAGGTTCAGCTAACCTAGCGTATGCTATTGCAGCACGTACATGCCTAATAGCTTTTATTGTAGCACCTTCTTTATCATCTGTATGTGCCCATGATGACTGTTCTCTAATATTTGCATGATAATATGTATACTTATTTAGCCCAGCTCTGGCAGCTACTCCTCTAAATGTAAGCTCATGAAGCTTAGGCGAGCATGACGCAACTATAAGCCTGTTTAAATTATATTTTTTAATATCCTCGATCATCTCATTTTGCGAGGAGTCTGCACATGCAAACATAACATCTTTAGCTACTACCACACCAGGTTCATCTTTAATAGCCTCTACTACCTTCTTTACATCTACATAGTCACTTATATTTCCACCACAGTGGCATACATATACACCTATCCTAACTTCCTCAGACATTTATCCCCCCTCCATCATGCATCAGAAGATGGCTTCTTCAGTCTATTTATGTAAGCAGCCGCTTTAATAGCGGCTGCGCTCCCTTCAACTACAGAATCGGGAATATCCTTCGGGCCTCTAGCAGTTCCCGCTACATATACTCCTTCTATACTTGTACTAACTGGATCCTTATTCTCATCTGGCGA
>DQXH01000060.1 GCA_011043415.1 Thermoprotei archaeon
TATATATAGAATAATATTCCAATTGAAAGCATCGCCTCTGAGAATATAAGTATAACTCTTTTATCCCCTATCTTGTCAGAAAGCCACCCTATTGGAACGCTTGAAAGCATTGAAACACCCCTCTCCAAGAACGCTGCTAAGGCGATATACCCAGGATCTACATTAAACAAATATGGAGCTACTATAAAGTGAAATGGTATGAAGGTCTGTCTAGCCATGTTATTAATGAATGTGAGTCCAGCAACGATCTTAACGTCCCTATTAACCCCTCCCCGCCAGAATAATAGGCCTCTCCTAACAGTCTTAGGTATCTCCTTAATATATGGGAGGAATACTACTGCCGAGAACATTCCTAATAGAAGTCCAGATAGAAATATGAAGTTTCTTGATAACATTGAATATATGAGGTATCCTAATACAGGCCCGAGTAACATCCCGATTTGACTTGATAATCTAAATACTGAAAATGCTAATCCACGTTTCTTAAATATTCTGCCGATAATCTGCCCTCTTCCAAGAAAATGTAATGCCCTACCTAGTCTAAGTATAGAGAAGGATGTATATATTGTAGATGGGGATATAGTATATAATAGGATACCCATGGAAAATGAAATGCTTAATGAACCAATTACAAAGGATGCTGAGGGCGTTAAATATCCGGATGAAAACCATCTTGATGCGAACTCCAATACCTGAGATGTAAATACAACATAGCTATATTGAGATGGCGATATATCAGCTTCTTTAACTATGAAAGGCCATATAGGATCATATATAGTCACAGCGATGCCGAATAAAAAAGTGCTGAGTAGAATCGATAATACTTTAACATTCGATTTGTATTTAGACTCCCTGTTCATCCTACAGAATCATAGATTTATACTAACCTAATTTCAAATAATGTATATTAGTAGATCTAATATACTGTGAGACTCTGTATATCTATTCTAAGTACATCAGCGGTATAATCGAACCTCAAGTAATAGAGGTAAGAACCGTCTGTGAGAAGCCTAACACCTTCCCCTTCACTTTTAACGGGTATACTAGGCAGTAACCCGTTCCAAGTATCATTTGAAACTGTATATCTATATAACCCTCCATCTAAATCTGAAATATAAATAAATCCTTCATAGTAAGTCATTCCACCTAATTCTGAGGTTGGTGATATACCTATTCTAATCCACTCATTAGATGTAATGTTATATCTGTAAAATCCGCCGGAATCTCTACCAGTGATTAAATATATACACCCATCGTCGGCTCCTATCGCCATACCATACGAAGAAACAGCCTCAGGAATATTCTGTATATCACTCCATACGCCACTTGTTATATTATAAATATAGGCGGATGAACTTCCTCCCCCTGGAATATAGATAATTATATCTTCATATGTTCTCGAATAGGAGATAGATGCACCATGACCCGCACTCTCAGGTAATGAATTTATAGACACCCATACATCACTTGTAGTATTATACATATATAACCGACTTTCATTAAATGCATATACCATTCTATTATAGGATATATATAATAATCTAGCTATTCCATCCCATGTAAATGGTGCATCGGATAGCCTTTTCCAAGTATTATTAGATATTATATACGCATATGTCTCACTTGTATTCCCCCTACCAACATATATAACCCCCGAAACTTCATATGCAGCATATATTATAGAGGCATCAATATACTCTTTGAAGGGAGAAGCATCGTCACTTACGAGAGTCGAGTTAATCCTTAGAATGAGCATACCATCATATACGATATTCGAGAAATCGTTTGTCAAAGTCTTATTATACAACCTCTCATTTATAGAGTCTATAACCCAGCTGCCTATCAAGCTCCAATCTGAGATAGAGTAGTTAAAGATTTTGTAGTTGAGAGAGAGATCAGTACTATTGTATTTTATTTTAGATGCTACAATAAGACTGTATATATTATTAAGACTTATATCATTAAAGTATAGATCGACTATACTACTATACTTGTTTATAAATGATACTCTATACACTAAATAATCGATGTATGCCCTAAACTTCTCATTGAGAACTGTATCCCTATATCCAACTATTTTGATTTTCCAACTTCCATCGCTATCTCTATAGTATTCTGGATTACTTAATACAATCTCCGATTCAACTATATCCTCTGGGGAATTATTATATGTAAAGCTTATAAACCCCTCCTCACCCTCTTGAGAATATCTATTTAAATTGTAATTATATAGGGACATGTTTACCTCGACTCCATTAAAATTATAGTGAGATTCTAGTGTAATTGTTATGTTATTCCATATCCACGCTCTATTTGAGGAGCCCTCAAATTCAATGTTGAATATATATCCACTCGGGAACTCTTGAGATGGCAATTCAATTCTCGTCTGCTCACTCTGGCTAATATTATAGTCGTCAATATCTAAATAAAATCGGGTTGATGCACCTGATACCCCCCTGACATAGTATTTAACTACCAAGTACTCCTCCTCACTAGATGAATATCCTGGGAAATCGAAGCTTCCTGATAAGGTGACCCATGTATCGCTCTTATTGATGAAGACTGATGCAACTTTGGACCCGATAACATCGACCACTTCACCCGTTGAATCAAGAATTGATATATCTACCGATATATAACCTCCAGATACAGACTCCTCACCTACTGTTACGCTAGGCTCTATATCCGCTTTTTTACGTGGCCAATATAATAATGAATTATTATATGAAGGATTGGTTTTGCCATTGTAGCTTGATAACGTATAGTGCTTGTTATCACCATAACTCACGCCTATTACTGGAGTATCGTCTCTGATACTCTGTCCACTAAAATATCCGTAATCAAACCTTATGAGACCATTTCTATATAGTACTACAGCGAAATTTTGATCCCCGCTTAGATAGTAATACGTTGTATTCCATCTTATATATATACCGCTTCCATACTCGTCGCTATATGTAGTGTCAATATATATATCTCTTGGGGGATCAGTCATTAGATCCGCCCAATATGGTGAAACATATTTTCTAACTCTAAATTTTCTCTCAGTGCTACCCCAGTCGGATCGTCCACTATCTCCATCCACCTCAATATATCCGTTGCTTGCGATAGCGACATAATTGTATGTACTGCTATAATATGGGAAGTTAAATGGGAGTTGATATCTCCACTGGTAGTCATCGCCATGCCAACCCATAGAGGTTCCTATTAATTGAAATTTATTATCCGGCATGATCCATTCTTGATAATATATCATATAATTATCTCCGTCGGTAGCTGGCAGAGGCTCCATCACCTTCTCTATTCCATAGTGATTAGGGTCGTAAGATGCATTTGAATCTCCATAATATAGATAAATTACCTTACTAGATCCTCCAGGTATAAATGGAACTTTAACCCATATGATAGCTTCCCTGCTATCGTAATCCCACTTCTCTATCCAGTAGTCAAGTAGGGTATTCTGGTCGCTATCCATGAATCTTATATCGCTTCCATCTCTCTTCGCATGTTCAAAGTTAAAATTACTTGAATTAAGTACTATCTTAACTTGATAATTCACTAAATCCTTACCTGTTTCTTCATTGATGACTATAGGTTTATAGTATAAAGATTTTAATTTAACCCTATAATAGAAGTTCCACGTCTCACTTTGGAGATTTAATCCATTTAAGGGGTATATAAAAGACGATATTTGATGCCATTCATCATCTGTTGTATTGTAATTCAGAACTAGGGGAGGACCGTCTCCAGACA
>DQXH01000133.1 GCA_011043415.1 Thermoprotei archaeon
AAGGAAAATCGTAATATGGTTCGCCATTGATCTCTATTTTCTCTCCAAACCTCCTGACTAATTCTCCTGTCACCACATAGGCAACCCGTAAAGAAATCTGTTGCTGGATTATCACTCTGACCATCCCCTCAAATATGCTCGCCCCAATTCCCGGCGGTCTCAAACCATAAAGTTTATTTTTTATATCAAGAAGTATTTCATCCTTGTCCATAAAATTATATAACTCTCTCAGATCGTCCCTCAATCTAAAAATATCTGCTATTTTATCCGCCAGATATTTCTTCTCTTTCACATCGAGTTTGGAGAATATGTTAACCTGCAACTTCGGCTTTTCTACCGTGCCAACAGAAGTAATTTTTACCGGAACTAATCTATCTCCAATTTTGAAAGCCCGTCTCCAGATGCCATCTTTATAAATTTCTGGCTGTGGCTCTTTCGATGAAGAATAAAATTTCCATTGCAGATCAAAATTATAAGGAGGAGTTGGTTGGAGTTCGAATGAAGCTTTATCCATGATAATCACTTAAATTTAATTTATTTAAAAATTTTCCACATGCCGTATCAAATCAAAATTTGAAAATAGCGGATCATCGAAAATCACGCCTAACGCATATTACACACACTTTTTACTTGTATAACCTCTCAAAATATGAGTTAAAGCGAGCTTTTATGATTCTCATGGTCATACCTTTTATCTATAAATTTGAATGTTAAAAAGCTTACGCCGTAGGAAGATATGAGTCGATAGGCAAGGTCATAGAAGAAGTAAAGCTAAAGGAGTATTCTTACCAAACAGGCAAAGCTATAGCTCAATTTCTTCATTCAACTCCTTAACTTCCTTTTCCCTCTTTTTCTTTACCATTTTCATTTCACCAACAATAAGTTAACAAAACCGTTAGTTCAGTGGTTTAAATACAGATTTTTCCTTAATAACAGATTTTATGGATGAAGCAGTATAGCGGTGAGGAGAATAAGGACGATTATGTGATTAGGTTTAAGTCTTATTCAAAGCGTCATTTGGGTAAGCCTGGTAAGCAAGTCTACCAAGTTAGGATACCGATAAGGATTTTGAATGAGCTTAGGGAGAAAGGGTTGAGAGAATATTATAAGATATTGTTGAACGGCCCCACGAAACATGTATATTACTGGAGGTATAGTGAGAGTAGGGATGTTAGGGGAAAGAGAGTTGACAGGGTGATATCTATAGCTGGTTTGAAGGAGGGTTTGTATGATGTGGAGATCCGTCCATATAGCCTAAACGATTTCATCAAAGAGTTTAATCAACTTATCAAAGGGAAGTATGACAGGATAATTAAGCTTGAGATTAGGAATGATAATCTAATATTAAATGTAGACGGCTATGAATATTCCACTTACGACTGGAGGATGGATAAGGTATTTGGAGGGGCGATCGGGATAGTAGCAAGCTATAAAATAGAGGCCTTCAACCCAAGACTAATATTTAAAATTAGGGGGGATGAGGCTGACATAAGATTGTTAGAGTATCCGCCTGAAAAATCGACTAAAGGATATAGAATCTTGGATCTAGAGCCTAGTGATATAGCATTGAAAATAAAATATATAACTGGCAATAAGCGGATAAGAAGAACTTACATAACGAGAACAAGTTCGATAATATCTACTAAGATTGAAATAACGCAAGACAATCTTAAAGTTAGAAAATATAGACGATATCCTGCCTTCGATGCTTATATCTATAATCTAGATAAGGATGCAGCCTATATGGTAGATATTTTATGGAATATAGCAAATTCTTACAAAAGACGGGAGATAACACTTCACAACAAAATTAAAAGTGAGTTAGGAGTTGCAATTGCAAAAGCATTTCTAACGAAGAAAAAGCGCTTTAAGGCAATATTAGATAAAGAACATATTAAAGAAGAATATACAGAAATTAAAAGAGTGCCTGACTTAGTAATATTCCTATCTGATAGATCATGGATCGCCTATAAGGTTAAAATGATCTCTAACATTAAGCATATAAGACGGACATTTAACGAAGCGGTAAAACAGATAAGAAACCATGTTAAATATTTAAGAGAATCAGGTATATTAGTACTGACGTACGGCATTATTGTAGTAAGTTATAACCCCAGAGAGAGTAAAGGTTACATATTCTTTGGAGAATATAAAATCGGCGAGAAACACCACGGCCGATTATAATATTTTATTAGATTCATTAGATTTCGTTGATCGGTTAGTTGATTTTATAGTTTCTTATCCTTACTTACCGTCATATGCATATATTGTTATAGATTACGACCCACGATAGAAGATTGATGTCTTTAAACCTCTATTGCTATCAAAGATATACGCATATGTTAGTGAGGTATATGAATCCAATAATTATATTTATTTAGAATGCTCAAGAGGAAATATAGACGATATTTTAATTGAGGATTATGGTGTGGATATTGAGGAATATAAGGAGAGGGGATGGGGAAACCCTCGGCTTCTAGAAGCAGTAAAAAGAGATTATCCAGAATTATTTAACATAGATAATGCAATTTCAGATTATCTTAAGGAATATTCTAGAGTTTTAGATATAGAATTTTTTTGAAAATGTCGGTGAAGACGGAGATTTAAGTATTATACTTAGGAAAAAGATAGTCGAGGATAGAATAAAAATAATAAAAACACTGTTAGATATTATGAGGAGTATTTATATAAAAGTATATGGTATCGATGATCAAACACTGAAATTCGAGAAAAATGAGACATATTATAAGCTGATAAACAAATTAAAAGATTCAATTCACAAAGCCAGACGAGAGATATTAAAATATAATGAACAAAGAAAATCTATCGAACGCATAATTATATCAAATATGCCTTCGAAACCTGATGTAGAGATGCTTACCTAAATATTTGAGGATTAGATTATCTGAGTTCAGAGTATTTAATCTGTAGACTATCTATTTCGTTATTTTACCATTGAATTTATAGCTATGTATGGATCTATCTCTAGTTTGATTATGTATTAGAATGCGGAGGATTCAGGGGTCTGCGAATATATATGAGGATTACGTTGACTATACTGAGGCTAAGAGAATTTTAGGAGGATATTAGAGGTTTTGGAGAAGGCTTCTTGGGTGTGCCACGAGGCTATTCAGTTAGAAGTATAAGAGAGGACCGTGAGGGTGGTTAACGCATCTATCCCATCCTTACACTTGATAAGAAGCAGATTGAAGTAGCTCATGAGATAGAGTTAGAGGTTATTACAACTTGATGGAATTTTACTTAAGTAAATTAGAGATATCTCGATAAAACGCTTATAACCTGCTTAAGAAGAGCGGTAGATAAATATTTGAGAGAGCTGAGATATTGAACTTTTGAAGTATATCTGAGTATAAAAGTTAGACACGCGCCATAACATCGCTTAAAATCTGATAAAATCAAGTATTTTAATTAAAATATCTGAAATTAGCCCCGGCCGGGACTTGAACCCGGGACCTACGGCTTACCAAGCCGTCGCTCTACCAGCTGAGCTACCGGGGCGGTATCAATATGATATTATCGCTGCTTCGTTTATAATATTTTTCCTGGTTATTAGTGATTAAATATCTTATCTCAGTCTCCCCACTATATAAATTTGAATCACTAAAAATTTTTTATTCTGACTGTTTAAACTAGTGTTAGGTGCCGGGATGCCCGAGTGGACCATGGGGTCGGCCTGGAGAGCCGATGGGGCTCTGCCCCGCGTGGGTTCGAATCCCACTCCCGGCG
>DQXH01000109.1 GCA_011043415.1 Thermoprotei archaeon
ATTGAACGCGTCTTAGGTAGACTCCTTAAATACTTGATTA
Organism: Thermoprotei archaeon; assembly: GCA_011043415.1. Lineage (GTDB taxonomy): Archaea > Thermoproteota > Nitrososphaeria > Geothermarchaeales > JDFR-13 > B109-G9. The sequence continues at coordinate 41 of DQXH01000109.1, forward strand.
ACTCAGGTAGATATGGATATAGAGTAGGCTCACCAGATAATGAAATTGCATAATGTGTCGGCTCTAGAGCCTCCTTAAGCTTCTCCTTATCAACCTTAGGATTACCTGGATACCCACTCAATAGCCTCCTCCTCTCCTTAAGTATGCCATCCATTAAAGACTTGGGGTCATCGACTTCATCGGGGGATAGATGTATCTTCTTCATAAACTCCATGGGCCTCCAGCAGAATATACACTTCATATGACACATCATACCAGCCGGACTGAATTCAACGCATCTATGCGTATCAATCCCATAAAAGACCTTCTTATAGCAGTCACTCTCATTCTTGAGACTCTTCTTAGTCCAGTGGCAGAGCTCTACAGTTGAATGATGATATACTCCGTAGTGAGCCTTCTTCAATTGTCTAATGATCCTATCTGGAATCTCTATAATCCTCCTCTCCATAGCAACCTATACCCATATATCTCATACATTAGAAGCCCCTTATCTATTTTAATACGCCTTAAATATATCTAGAGATATAACAACCTTTTATACAAGATAAGCTACATAACGGGCCTCATACTCTCTATCATCTGTAATGCCTCCCACAAGGTTATCTCAGGAGCTATTCTAAAGCTATATAACACATGATCTATAACCAACTCGATATCTAAACTCCTTCTAGTCCCATATTTAAGATAGTATTCGTCCCAAGCACAGGGTACATATCCATAGTATACGGTCCAGTTCCCAATCACGACTCTCTTCGAATTCTCTGGACCAATAACTAGATAATGATTTTCAATTAATGAGTCTATATCCATAGGAGCTGGGGAAACTTCTATTACAATCTCCGCCGACGGGGTGGAGTCGTCTCCATCATCGCTATATGTGATCATCATAAACAGCCCTATCTTACCATCATGCTTAGTTCCATATATCGCGGTCAGCTTATATCCAATTGGAAGCCATGTAGGTAGGTGTAATCTATATCCCCTCTTAACCCATGCCATAGAAGCCTCTTCAACAGCTAATTTAACAGCCTTATATTCAAAGGGAGGGATACCCTTATATCTAGGAATATAGTATGGGTTGACATAAGTATGATAGTAGAAATAATATCCAATAACGCTAAATATTAGGATTGTAAAGATAATCAATATTATCTTTAGATGTTCTAGTTTCATCCTCCACCACCAGCTTCAAATTCATAGTCAGATATTTCATAAACCCCATATGGATCATCTTCGTGCTTATCGTGGGTATCCCAATAACGCCAGTCTCCATTAGACATCTTATACTCTAAATACTTAAAGTGCGTTCCATCTATGTTAATTTCAGGAGTAGTTGTTTCACTAAATGCAAGATAATTTCTCGCTGTATTTGGATTCGGGGTGAACCTCCACTCCACAATACCATATATACCTGCAGTCCATGTTCCAGTATATATGCCTTTACTGATGTAATAAAAGTAATATTTACCTGGATTCGGTCTTATATCGTAGTAAAATGTGGTCACAGGAACGCCTCCTGTAGTACTATCGATCTCTCTAGGAAAAATGTTAATTTATTGTCAGTATCATAACCCTTGTAATAACCTATTTCAATCCAGTATCTATAGTCATAGCTTAATATCACATTTATCCATTGACAATAGAAGCTACTGGGATATACGAATTTGTCTATGGTCTTAATATAGCCAGCGGTACCGCCAGGAGGCGGTCAACCAGCATCGCGATAATTGTAATAACTATAACCCGCGAAATACCTGAATAACTGTGGATATACAGGGCTTAAAGTGGAGAATAAGTATAATATTATTAAAATACTATTGATAACTACCATTTTTTAAAACATAGTTCAATTTAATAATATATCAATAAATAAATTTTTCTCTATTAAATCAGCATTAGAATTAGATATAATATTATAGTCGATATCATATCTGCTAAGACGCTTGTAAGTGGATTTATAAAATGATCTGGGTCTAAGCCCTTTAGGTATGTTATATATGCCATACCAAGTGAGAATGATGCTAGTATAATGAATGATACTATGCCTGATAATATGATCAATATGTTTACAATGTTAATTATATGAGTTACTAGACTTGAGTATAATGAGATCCCGATTAAAATCAGGGCTACTACAGTCAATACATTGGATGACTCGGTGATATACGATGACCAGAGCTCCTTATCCAGGCCTCCGAGCGACAGCCTCGTAGAGGTTCTAGAACCAACTATACTTGCTGAATCTCCGGCTAGTGTGAGTAGCGAGGGATATACTATATAGATAAGTGGATTTTTAGACAGTAGATCCTCCATATGCCTGAAGATATTTCCAGTTAAACCCACTATAACTGATGCTAGTGTAATGGCCGCGATACTCTCGATAAACTCCTTGATAAATAACTTTAAATCTATTAAAGGAGATATCAGGATAGGGATTAATATAGATAGAAATATGATCAAATATAACACTATATTAAAGCCATGAATATAATAGTAGAGTCTTAGATAAGTTATGAAGAACACTGTTATAATTAGATCACCGATTGTACTTGAAAATGGATATAAGATTATATCTGGATCAAGTCCACGCTTGAAAGTATAGTTTCCCATATTAATACTAATGGGTAGTGTGAATATCGTTGCGGAGAATGTTATTCCCAGAATGATTGAGAATAGATTGTAGATTGATATTGGTATATTATGATATATCAATATAAGCCATATAGATGTGAATATGGTTATTAGTAGGCTTCCAGTAATTAGGAGTATGAAGTAACTGAATATTAATGTATAGAACTCCCTTGTATTACCCCTTAAACATGGTTTTATAACACCAAGATGAAGCGATGTAGAGTATCTCCCAACTAATATACCCGCTACAGATCCTCTGAAACTCAATACCTGTGGATATATTAGGAGGAGATACGGGTATTTAATGAATAAATCACTTATTAATAAAAGAAGTGTACCTGGTATAAGGTCTATGAATGCGGTGGATAGGGAGGAGAATGTCGATATAAATTCACGGATATCATATTTGATAAATGACTTAAACATGAATCCTCCCCCCTATCCACCTAGATATACACCTCCCGAGAAGCCTTATGAAAATAATTGAGGTAAATTAGTAAAATATATTGTTTTATTGATTTAAAAAAGATGTTAAACATAATTTATGGTTTATAATAAGCCAAAATGTGTCTTGATTGATTTATATAGAGTTACTAGGAGAAAATGAAGATATAGTAGCCTTAGGTAATTTATCTTGTAGATCACAGACCCAAATAAAATTTTTCACACACAACGAAAATTTAGGGAAAAATATAAATGGAAAATTCCAAAAAAATCAATAAACAAATTTATATATTTTGAAATTACTTAAAGAATTTGAAGCTATTTATTGATTTAAAAATAAGGTGGAATAATGATAGCGTTTTTAGATTTTCAGATTAAAACTCCACACAGAGTATATATTCCACATGAAGATAAGGTATATAAAGTTAACGATGATGCTCTTTTAAATTTTTTAAAGAGAGGTAATATTAACGAAGTATATGTTGAATCAGCATCTAAGAAATTTTTATATAGGCTATTAAATAATGGAATCCAGGTATATATACTTAGAAATAAGAACCAAAATAATCTAAGAAAGAAGTATAGTCTTAGGAAAAGTCATGAGAACGATGCAAAATTACTGTATAAAAT
>DQXH01000074.1 GCA_011043415.1 Thermoprotei archaeon
CTATATACTCGGTAACATCAATTAAAACTTTATATTTGTAGGGCGTGTTCAAAAATTATTCTTGATATTGTTTTATTATGTTGGTTAGGTGGAGTAGATTCTGTTATGATGTTAGTAAGTTTTTATCTGTTTTAGATGTTCTCATACCTAACTTCTATGTCTATAGTAGGGGTAGGCCTCCTAAGCATAGTCCTAGGGAGTATCTAAAGCTCATTATCTCGAAGGAGTATCTGAGGCTTCACTTAGGATGCCGATATATTTATATCAAATTATCTCTTTGGATATAGGGTTCCATGAACCGTTATACATTATTGAGAGAGGTGGATTCTGGGAGGGTTATAATGCTGTAGAGACCTCATCTGGATACTGGAGCGGGGCATTAAACGCTAGAGGTAAAGTAGTTAGATATATTCCACGTACTAAAGGTGGGAATTGGGTTGAGTGAGTTAGAGTCCATGTATATTCGGATAAGCCTATCGAAGTATTAGACGCTGATCCAGGGAATTTCGGAGCTTCTCATCACGATTTTCTGGACTAGATAAATAATGCATTAGGAAACTATAGATTATATTTAATAGGTGTAACACCATCTGATTTAAGGCTATCTGGAAATGTAGGTTGGAACGGTAGCATAGCAAGAGAGGGGTCAAAAATTATACAGTGGATAGGTTCTTGGGATAGTATAAAGGTGGATTCAATCGGATACCTAGCTATATATACATTGGCAAGCGGATGGGAGAGGGGATAACTCCAATATACCCTATTATAAGTATTCAGCCTGGAGAGTTGGAGTCCTTCACGATACCCCTCCCATCAAATACAGATGTATATACAGCTCACACACTAACTCTAGAGATATACTTTATAGTATGGATGCATGAAGGAGTATTCACTAGGAGTTAGAAGCGCATGATAATTTTATTTCAGAGTCTTAATCCACTTAAACACTTTCTTATTATATATGTATCCCCTGTCAAGTAGTTTTTTATTCAATTCTCTAAACCTATTCCTATCTATATTCCTCTCGAGATATAGTGTTATTAATCTATCTTTAACCTCATAATGTAGTTCCTCATATTTCCTTCTCAATTTATTTAGAAACCTAAGCTCATCATAGTCTTCATCAACATTAAGTAGGTTATCAAGTTTAGATGAGATCTCTTGAGGTATTGATATAATTTTCTGGTAATCCTTATATGATTTATATTCATCGAGCCTCCTCTGACTAAATACATTCATCCACCCATCGAGCTTGTCACTCAATGTAGTTATCTTACCGTCGATTATAGATAGATATTTTAAGACTTCATCATACAATTCCTTTGAAGACTTATCCCTCTTAACCAGGTTATCGAGGTATTTACTCAGCTCTTTTCTAGACGTACCTTTTACATGTCTTGGGCATATATAGAACTCATAACCCCTATGGATAACCTTATTCTTAACCCTCCTACCGCATACAATACATCTACCGTAATCCATCCCATAAAGAATGTTTTTAAATAAGGCGTGATAGAGCCTTTATGTCCATATCCTTTTAAAATAATCTATTATGGAGGAATATGAGGTCAGGGTATATTAATATAATTGAAACTAATTTACATTTGTAAAACTGTCGCACTACGACACCCTAAATCCTTTATAAAGACTATTTTATTGGTGATGCTATGGGTAGGTATAATGTATATGTTCTTGACTTGAGGGATGTCGATAAGATTGTTTTGAGGCTTGATAAATTCGTTGAAGAGGGTCGGCTAGGCGAGTTAGATGTATTTAAGATTATGTTAAGGCCTGAAGAGGCTGGGGAAGGGTATAGAAGATATAGTGTTGATACCTCCCTAGATAAGATTGTATTGATGGGCTCTAAGAAGAGTCTAGCGAGATTATTAGCATATATAGTTAAGCTGGTTAAGGAGAATGACAAGGAGTTATACAAGATGTTTCTAAATGAGTTTATACCAACAGACTACATAGAATACGAGACATTCTACGAAACATACCCCAGAGAATAATAGATTTTAAATAGGATTTTAGTGGTATGAAGAGGGAGGATAATCTATATCACAGCTATATTAATATAGTTGAAACAGGGACGAATAAATAAATGCATAGATTGTCGTAATACGACACTATCTATCCTTTATAAAAGGCATTGTGAAACATCTTAAAACCATTTAAATACCTATATTTTATTGGATGAAGGTGTGTATCGAATTAAGATGGTACACACCGGATTGGTTCACGGTAAGCCAGGTGTTTACCGTGAGCCACCCTAACCCCCTGCATGAGAGCCAGGTGTTCCATAGAGGGTCTGGAGAGGGGAGTAGGGGATAGAGAATAGAGAGTACATTATACATAGCTATGAGGCGGCTACCCGGAAGCCCGTGGAAGCCCCTGAGCCTCCCCCCGCGAAGTTGGATGGGGGGATGGCCCTGCAAGAAGTATACGATGTTTTCGAGGGGGCTTTTTCACGGGCTATCCACATATATATACAAATTAGATAAATTCGTGGGTAGCCGCCCCTCAAAAATACGCTATACGAGTACACTCATCCCCCACGCTTGAAGGAGGTGGGAATATGGATGTCAGAACCCCTAAGGTAGGTTATGTTACTATTTCTGGTAGGATTTATGTGTATAATGAGGATTATCAAAGATTGGTTTACTTGGCATATAGATTCCGTAAGGCTGTTGTCAAGGCTACGAGGATGCTTACAAAGGGATTGAGTAAAGATTATGTTGAGAAGGTAATTACAGAGGATCTTAACCAGGGATATGCAAAAAGTGTTGTAGACACTGCTAAATTGATGGTTAAAGGAGCAGAGTATCATGGTAGTAATCCATTGAAGATAAAGGTTAAGAAACTGTTTATAGCCAGTAAGGGAAACAGCATCTACAAGGGTAATAGAAATATTAGACTACTATCTAGTAATAAGCTGTTGGTGAGCTATAACTTCAGTAAAAAGCCAGGGCTACATAATAACTGGATAGAGTGTGAAGCTAGATTCGGTGAAGAATACATTCCGCTAGTTAATGAAGTCATTGGCAAAGCCATGAATAACGAGCTAAGCTATAATGCAAGGATAGTCTTCAGAAACGGTGAGATATACTTACATTTAAGCATTCCGGTAGAGCTATACATCAAACATTTCAGGAAGGTTGATAAAGAGCCTAGTGGAGATAGGATAGCAGCATTCGACTTGAACAGTGATAGGATCAACATGGTTATAATTGATAGACAGGGGATTATAAGGGAGACTAGGACTGAACGGTTTGGTGAGGTGAACTCACCTAATTACCCTGGGAATAAGGCATGGACATTGAGACTACAGGCACTAGGGAGACTATTAAACTATGCATACCATCATCTAGTAGATACAGTTGTCTATGAAGACTTATTTAAGATTAAACGGAGAAGAATTAAGAAGACTAGGAATAGGAATGGGAATAGGAAGGCAAATAACTTTCCTAAGAGGATGTTATTACAGCATGCTATCACAATGGCATTAAAATATAACTTTAAAGTATATCTAGTGAATCCAAGCTATACAAGTAGACTAGCTGAGAAAATTAAGGATAGATTTGGCTTAGATAAGCATACGGTATCAGCATATCTCCTAGGACTAAGATACTTGAATCCAGAGACATATAAGAGACTATTGGACAG
>DQXH01000003.1 GCA_011043415.1 Thermoprotei archaeon
GAAATGTCATTTATAAACATGTTGATCAGAGAACTACCGCCGGAAATCGTCGAGTATGTATTCAAACTAATTATAAATGAATTATTTAGCTAGAGAAGCTATTTAGTGCATCCGCCTTATATACAAATAAATAGGTATTACATAGTTAAATCTATCTTCTCCTATGCCCCTCCAACGCCAATAAATATAGGATTAAGCCGGTATACTCGCTTAAGTCTCTTAGAATCTCTTTCATATCACCTTCATCTTGGATTCCCAACACCCTTTTAAACCCTCTTTTAACAGCTAGATCCCCAAATGGCCCTACAAAGAATTTCTTAGATACCTTGGCTACACTAATTTCAGCAGTCCACCTCCCTATACCCTTTATCATAGTAATGTAATCCATAAACCCATATGGATCCCTATCAATTTCATCTACCTTAGGCAGCTCTCCACTTAATCTGGCGACTTCAATTATAGCCTTAGCCTTCACTCGAGTCGTCCTAATACTTCCCTTAAGATCTAATGGATTTAAACCAGATATAACGTTAGGTGGTGGAAATGAATAGTACTCCTCACCGTTAATGAAGGCTCTAACACCGTATAGCCTAACAAACTTTCCCTTGATCCTCATAGCTAGGTTAAGTGATATATTCTGCTCTATAATACTATCTACCAACGCCTCATAAATATCTAATACCCTAGTAGGCCTCAAACCATAGTACTTCCTAGCCAGATGATATAGTCTCCCATCAACCCTACACTTCTCCAGAAACTTTAGATAATCAAAATCGACTCTATAGATCTCTCTAACTATATTCAAAGCCTTAGAAGCAAGATTATAATCGTCGGTAAAGAGCTTAACCTCAAGTATAGGCTCTTCCCCCTCAGATAAAATAAATACTTTATACGGGATATACACACCATCAATATATAAAATTCTCCTACATGATCCATCTATATACAATGACGGTGTCGGAAAATCCCTCCCTGCAAACTTCTCTAGATGAGGAGTAATCAAGTAAGGAGCCTTTGGAAATAATTTAAAAATCTTTACACCAGAATAATGACTCATTAAAAGTATAATATTATAAGTATGCTTCATATCTAATTATTATAATCTTCGAATCACGATATTATAGACTAGGGTTATATTTAAATATAACCCTAGTCTATAATAATTGCATGAAGATCCCTCTAATCAAGATACTCAAAGGTAGATTCCTGAGGATAGCGGAGCTACAGGATTTAGTGATTATCGAATTATCAAAGAAATTTGATTATGTGCTACATGGAGGAACTGCGATATGGCGTGTATATGGTAGTAAAAGATTTTCATTTGATATAGATATATATTATTCGAGACCAGCTGATATAATAAGCTATTTCAATAAATTGAAGATACTTAAATTAACAAGATATAAAATAACTTCATCTAATGTAGCCTATATAAGAGTTAAGAGTGCTGAGGAAATAGATATTGGGATAACACCATTCTTTAGAAGTTTGGATGTAATAGAGAGGGATTATTGGTTGACTGACGGTACATCCATCGTAGTAAAAACACTGTCTCCCGAGGATCTTGTAAAGGAGAAGGTGAATGCATATTTAAATAGGATGAAGTCCAGGGACTTATATGATATCTATTACCTACTAGATTTCTGTGACATAGATAAGATAAAGGGAGACTTGAAGAAGCTTCTTCCTAAGCTGGAGACCGAACCGAGTGACTTCGGTGGATTGAGAGAGCTTATTCTACTTGGTAAGACACCTAGCTTTGAGAGTATTAGGGAGAAGGTGGTTAGATATGCCACGGATTAAGTACGATGATTTCGTGAAGACCCTTAGAAAAGCGGATTTCTTCAGCTTTAAAATCGTTGAATCTAGGATGGGAAGGGGCTATGCTAAAGTATTTATATCTAATCTCCTTAAGAAGGGAGAGATCATTGAGCTTAAGAAGGGGTGGTACTCATTTAAAAAATCCCCTTATCTGCTAGTTAACTTACTTGTCAAAGCATATCTAGGATTAGGGAGCGCGGCCTTAGTGCACGGAGCCTGGGACAAAGCTGTTAATATAACTATTTTAACTCCTTTAGCGGGGCTCTCAGTTAGATGCGGTGAGAGATTAATAGGTGATTATAAGGTAATTGTAAGGAGGATCTCTAATAAGATGTACTTTGGTTATGAATATATAGCGGTAGATGAAAACTTTGTTAAAGTATCCGATCCCGAGAAGACACTAATAGATATGATATATTTTAACTACCCATTTATAGATGAAATATCAGGTAATTTACTACAGATATGTGATAGAGAGAAGATTGAGGAGTATTTACTAACCATGGATAGAGCTGGAGTAAAGGGTGTTAAGCAGATTAAGAGAAGAATAGAGGAACTAATAACTTAGAAAAAAGATATCTAATTACTATAATTTCACAGAGTTTGATTATCTATTATATGAAAAAACAACGGCACGACTATATGTGGTAGTTAGAATATACTTATCTATGCTTAAGTAATGAATATTGTATCCATATTTTTAGATATGGTGATTTTTATATTTTGGTAGATAATTTATTTATGGTGTATTACATGAGTATAGTGATTATGGATAGACAGGGTCGTATACTTATTCCTGCCTATATAAGGAGGAGGATTAAATCCGATATATTTCTCATAGAGGAGGTTAATGGCGAGATAAGGCTTAAGCCTATTAAACCTATTAGATTAACAATGTTATTCGATAAAATAGTTATTGATGATGTAGAGGATTTTACAGATACTCATAAGCTAAGGGAAGCCCTCAATAGGTAGTGTCTATAATGAGATTCTTAGATTCAAGTGTATTTCTCCATGCTTATCTCAAGCCTAAGAGAAGACTAACTGAAGTAGAATCTAGGGTTAAGGAGAAGGCTAAAAATATAATTATGAGGATAGATAGCGGTAGTGAGAAGATATTAATTAGCGTAATCCATATAGGTGAAATAGTGAATATAATTGAGTCAAGACTAGGGCTTAAAACAAGTATTGAGTTACTAGCCAAATTATTATTACTAAACAATATAAAGATTGTAGATGTAAATAGAAGAGACATTGAAGAAGCTATCTACATCTCAGATAAATATAAAATAAGTATTAATGATGCAATAGCCTACATAAAGATGAAACAGTATAACATCAAGGAAATCTATACATTCGATAAACACTTCAAGAAACTTCCTGATATAAAAGTAATTCAAGAATAGAAACCAATATAAAGTTTAAAAATAACCAGTTAAGCTGGCAGAGAAAAACTATTACCCAACTTACACATTTTAACCAGATAATACGTACATACAGTATATCATCAAGCTTTTAGATATTCTAGTCGCCCACTAACCAATGATGAAAAGGATGAGGAACAGAACTTTAGCTACCGAAGATTAAAATTATTGATTAGAACCAGTCTAGTATCCTAAATCTTCATAAATCTATTACGGTAGAGATATGGATATATACATCTTATATATACGGCTTCATAATAAATTATCTGATGAATAATAAGAGGTACAGGATTGGACATAAAGTTAAAAGAAGATACAGGATAGGGCATATCACAATAAAAAGACATGGATAATAGTGAATTAATGCCTCTAATTGTAACTTTAGAGGTTACAATTTTTTCCATGAATTTGCAAATTA
>DQXH01000120.1 GCA_011043415.1 Thermoprotei archaeon
ACAAGCTCCGCAGTTATCTTGGAGGACATGAAATTATCAAGCGGCTCACATGGCTGTATATATGGCTCATGATCCTTAACAGCCTCAGATATGATTCCTACACGTCTATATCCCGGATCAGTATTAGATATATTTGATGAGAGTCTATTCGCCCTACTACCTATGATCACGACCACCCTATGGGCTATCCCATGGTATACCCGTGCATACCCATTATATAAGCCTAAGTCGAGTTCTGAGATTGACGAGACAAGCTCTTTAGCCTCATCCTCCCTAATATCCCTGCCGCAACGTCTATCTATTATCTTTACTCCATCATCATCTAAAGTAGCTAAATTACCTCTTAATGCAACCTCATAATCCGGCTTAGGCTTTATACCTAGTCCATATGCCTCTACAACCCCCCTACCAACATAATATTTATATGGATTATATCCTAGTAGGCTGAATACCGCTGCGTCACTCTCTGGAGCTACGCCGGGGCCCAGTACATCTACTATGCCGGCTTTAGACTTCCTAGCCAGTGAATCTAGGTTGGGTGTATCCGCAGCCTCAAGACTCGTAACCTCATCCTCTAAACTATCTGAAACACCGTCTAATACAAGATATATGAGACGTGGTGTTCTAAGAGTCATCAACACATAGTATTACTTGAGGATACTTATATTTGATTACCGATTAGTAAACTAAGACTCTATTAGGATAAAATTATATTAAACGATAATTTCCATCGAATAAGATAAGATATTATAGTTGGGGAGTATGCATAGAGATAGTGGAGGACTTGATAGATTTCTAACGCTACTTAGATTTACCAGAATCCATCATAGCCTATTTGCATTACCATTTCTATATTTAGGGGTGCTTGAATATACACTCAATCCAGACTTAATTCTACTAGTCTATGCGACCATAGCATTCATAGGTATTAGATGCTTTGCAATAATATATAGTGATATCATTGATCTAGAATATGATAGAGTTAATCCAAGGGCTAGAGATAGGCCTTTAGTTAAGGGTGAAGTCTCAGTTAGAGAAGCGTGGATCCTCGCTATAATAATGATACTAATATATTTAACAGGCATCTACCTAATCGACCACGTTGTATATCTGCTATGGTGGATCCCCATAGTACTTATACTAGTGTATCCATATCTCAAGAAGACGATTCCAATAAGCCACTTCATACTAGGAAGTATACTTGCCATAGCTCCATGGGGTGGATATATTGTATATTCGATGAAGATTGAATATGGGCCTATAGACCTTGCACTCGCGACCATATTCTGGGTGGCTGGATTCGATATAATATATCATATCCAGGATATAGATATAGGGAGGAGATATGGTATAAAGAATATTCCCGTATTATATGGGGAGAAAGGTTCTTTAATCACATCAATCACCTTATACATCCTAGCCATCATATTATTATTTATTAACTGGATCAGATATAGTGTAGGATTAACCTACCTACTCGGAATCCTATTAACAGCTGTAATATTCTACTATGAGATACATATAGTCGTAAGAAGCTTGGATCAAAAGAATATCGTAAGAAGCTTTAACATGAATCTGTATATCGGGCCGATATTATTAATATCGTATTTAATCGACATCCTATTCTATTATATCCTCTAACTTAAACACTACCTTCACGGTTCTCGAGTCCAAGGATATTATATCGGCTCCTAACGCTTTACCAAATTCGATTGCAGAACGATTTGAACGGTCTATAATACCATATATTATCCTACCACCTCTCTTTAAAATCAATTTAGCGGCCTCCTTAAGCATCTCCCTACCTATTCCCCTCCTTCTAAATCTCCTATCAATTATTATAGCTGTCTCCCACTCACCATCATCTCTATACGCCTCGCACAGCCCAATAAGCTCATTGTTATAGTAAGCTACTAGGATGACTCCGTCTCTACCCCCAATTCTAGAGACATACTTCTCGGCATCTATCTTTGGTGTGAAGAACCTCTTATATAAATCCTCTCGTGGAAGCGCCCTGAGAAAATTAATTAGATTCATCCTATCCCTCTCCTCTATATACTCTAATATTTGAAGCATGTAGTTAAAAGGGGGAGGGGATTAAGCCTTGAGATATTTGGCTCTCAGCTCCCTCTTATTAATCTTCCCCGTCCCAGTCTTTGGAAGCTCGTCCACGAATTCATAGTAATCTGGTATCCACCACTTTGGAATCCTACCCTCATCAACGAACTTCATTAGATGACTCTTGATATCATCCTCACTCAACTTCCCTTTATACTCTGGTTTAGGAACTATAATTGCTAGGGGCCTCTCACCCCATTTCTCATGCGGCTTACCTATTACAGCCACTTCTGATACACCCGGATGAATCGATATTAGACTCTCTAATGTAATGCTACTGATCCATTCACCACCGCTCTTAATCACATCCTTATATCTATCCACGATCTTGATATAACCGTCTTCAAACCAGACTGCCACATCGCCAGTCCTAAACCATCCTTCAACATATGCCTCTTTAGTCTTCTCAGGATCCTTATAATATTCCCTCGCCACCCACGGCGCTCTTACAATTATCTCACCCATAGTCTTCCCATCTTTAGGTACATCATTGAACTTGTCATCGACGACTCGAAGCTCGACAATAGGCAGAGGAAAGCCTGTCCGCATAAATATCTCAGCCTTCTTCTCCTCAGGCCAATCCTCCATATAAGGCTTTAAATTGGCTACAGTTAAAACAGGTGCAGTCTCAGTCAACCCATATCCACTTATAACAATCATACCACGCCTCCTAGCCTCCTCATACAATCCCCTAGGCAATGCAGCTCCACCTATAACCATCTTCAAGCCACTTAGATCATAATTCTTCGACTCTGGATGATAAAGTAGCATATGTAATATTGTTGGGACACCAGCTGTAAATGTAACTTTCTCCCTATCAATCAACTTTAATATCAATCCAAAGTCGAATTTACCTGGAAATACTTGTTTAACGCCTAGTAACGTGAATGTATATGGTAGACCCCATGAATGTACGTGGAACATGGGGACTAGGCTCATCGCGACATCCTTATAACTTAATGTAATCCCAGGATAGAAGAACTGTATTGAAGTAGCAAGGCTGTGTAATACTAGTTGTCTATGGGTAAAATATACTCCCTTAGGCAATCCAGTCGTTCCAGACGTATACATCATTGTAGCGACTGTATCCTCACTTAGCTCCAGAAATTCATAACTCTCATCCCCATAGTCTCTCAATAGAAATTCATACTCATATACCTCTATACCCTCGATTTTAGGAGGCTCAAAATTCTTCTTGTCAGTTAATATGATTACCTTCTTGATAGTCTTTGCATAATCCTTCAAGACATTAAGGAATGGGAGGAAGTCCTCGTTAATCATTATGGCATCGTCGCCAGCGTGACTTAATATATAGCCTATATCCATAGGTGCGATCGCAACATTTATAGTATGCAGTACATTACCCATCATAGGTATAGCGAAGTATGCCTCGAAGTGTCGGTGGGTATTCCATTCAGCCGTAGCGATTTTAGCCCCATCCTTCAATCCGATAGCCTCTAAAGCCGATGCAAGCAGCTTA
>DQXH01000087.1 GCA_011043415.1 Thermoprotei archaeon
GATATATTCTTCATATATTAGCGTTATCATTCGGATGTGATTATGCGAATATAAAGATATTTGAACGGAGAAGATTCACTAAAGTGTCGTGTTGAGGCTAGGGTATTTACTAGGGAGGCTGAAGTTGTGTCAGTGGCTTCACATGCAGTATATAAGGAGCATATCTACCTACTAGTAGACAACTTCACAATTAAGGAAATGGATGAATTCCAAAGCAGTTGAATTAGCTAAAAAATATAATGTAGAGGATTCACTAGCAATCACAATCAAACTAAATGATAATTAAAGCTGGTTTTATTGAGACGCTATTTAAAATACCATATACTCTCAGGTCAATAATCTAGAGCAGAAAGAATTAAAAAAGACGGATCAAAAGGAATGTTACTAAGGTCTATAATGATATTAAGGGATCAACATACAGGAAAAAATTATTATTTAAAATAAATAGATTAACTTATTAATATCGGCAGGAAATTAAAAATAAATTAATTTAATAATAAAATATATTTATATTATTCGATAATGAATATATTTGACCTTGTTTCATTATTAAGTTCACTTATAGCTATTATTTCTGGATTAACTTTTTTATTAAAATATGGTCCATACTATTTCGCTCAACCTAATTTATATATAAGGATATACTATAGTAGACCTTATCCTAATAGGACAAATGTATATGTATCTCTATTAAATAGATCTCGATATCTAGTTTCGATTGATTTTATAAGATTGTTATTTGGCTTTATAAACTCTCCCTCCAACATTGATACGAATTTGAATATAGTGGGATGGGAACAGACAGGTTATATGCTTCATAATGGTATTCGTCGTCAATTAGGAGCATATGAAATTAGATTAAGCCCACCAAATAGAATGTTTATCAGATTAGATAGGGAAGGATGGTTTGATATTATTGTACTAGAATTTGAAAGCAAATCTCCTGACGTTGCAATAGGTTACTTGAGGATAGAATGTCAATTACATGTCGATCCGAGTGACTTCTATCCTATGTTCCCAAAGATTATGGATAGTATATTGAAAAGGCTGAGAATAAGGGATCACGGAGTTGAGCTGGAATATATAGTTTTATGGCCTAATCCACCTAGGAATACTAAACTGCATCCTACTAAATATCTTGGACAAATTGAGGTGTATAGAGGAGAGGAGCTACATCCGTAATTTCATAGGATAAGGCGCCAAAAATATTTTTATTAAGCTATATTTTGAAGATAGATACTGATTTAGTCTTCTCGGATGATATCAGATAAATCAATTAGTTATGCAGAAAGATTATTAAATGTGAGTGTATTATAGTGTTGGGGTATGAATATAAGGGATGTTAAGGATAGGTTTGAGAAGGAGTTAATGGGTATTGAGGATGTTGTGGGTGTGGGTATAGGTGTTAGAGAGGGTAAAGAATGTATTATCGTATTTGTTAAGAAAATGGATAAAAAAGATAGTTGAATCAATACCTAAGAATATAAATGGTTATAGAGTATATATTGAGGAAGTTGGTGAATTGATCAAATACTAATGAAGACTCCAATAAATTTCACATTAAGATCGGCAATTAAAAGCATCTCTAAAGTCTAGATACACAAGCACAATATTAAAAGTCTATTTGAAGAGTTTAGATAGAGATGATAAACTCTATTCCATTATAAAGTTTCTTAAAAACACATAATATTATTTAATTGGTAAAATTAACCATCTATAGATATAAGAATATTTATAATATGGATCATTAGTGGCAGCTACATTAGGAGCCCATATCTATAGTACTAATGAGTTCGGCATATATATTAAAATGCTGGGTAAACCCTTATTTAATACTTAATATAACTTCTTTTTGGTAGTTATTATGGGTAGGTATATTACGGTCTCCACTAAAGTGCGGAGGGAGCTTAAGGAGGAGGCGGAGAGGCTGGGGATCAAGATATCTGAAGTATTAAGGCGTGCATTGGAGGAGGAGGTTAGGAGGCGGAAGCTGGAGAATCTAGAAAAAAGACTTGATGAAGTTGGTGAGGCTCTAGATAAGATAGATATCCATAGGATCGTAGAAAATATTAGGGAGGATAGGGAGGGTAGGTAGGTTAGGGTGAGTGGGAAACTTCTCTTCGACGCTTCATCATTAATATATGCCTTAAAACTCAGGAAGCTGAGGGTGATCTACGATAACTATATACAGTGGCTCACAATATATGAAGTTACTAACGCCTTATGGAAGGAAGCATCGTTAATCAATAGCATAAGCCTAGAGGAGGCGTCCAAGATCATCAAAATATTCATAGAGGCTATAGATTTCATAAATATACTGAACCCCCATCCATATGAGGATGAGATACTCAAAATCGCGAGTGAATTGGGAATAACAGCCTACGACGCATCCTATGTATTTCTAGCAAAAAAGAATGGATTATCACTAGTAACCGAGGATGAGAAACTAAGGAGGAAGGCGGAGGCTCTAGTCAAAGTCATAAGCCTAAGTCAAACCACTTAAAACAATACTAGGTATAGTCAATCTATATATACAGTCTCTATCCCCATCTTCCCTCCTATCTCTCCCTGCCTCTTATCACTTGTAATTAATTTAGCCTTCAAACTCATTGCCTGTGCTAGGAATAGGCTATCGTAAATAGGGAGGTCATAGTCCAAGGCGATCTCCAAAGCTTCCCGTAGATACTTCTTACTCGGCTCCAACGTTATCACCCTCCCCTCCACGAGCTTCATCACCTGCTCATAAATCCCTAGAGCCTGCTCCCTAGTTATCAGCCTATACCTCCTCATATACTTCCAAACTACATTCACCGCCTCAATAACCAGTATATCAACTGAATACGGCTCGGACATAGGATCAAGATAAGGGACTACCTCCTCCCACCCCTCCTCCCTCAATAAAAACTTTGAGAATGCAGAGGAGTCAATGACTATCACGATCCTCCCTCACCAACCTCTCAGCAGTCCCCTTAGGTGCAGTAGGTAGCGTCTCTATATAAGCTACAACCTCCTTGAGAACCCTCCTCCTCTTATACTCCTCAATCTTACTCTTTATAAACTCCCTAATCTCCTCACTCCAGTTAACCTCACCCCTCAACCTATCCATCTCACGCTTAATCTCCGGAGGAACACGAATACTAATAACATCCCCCACGTAATTCACCATAAACAACATTCGTAATACAAATATTAAAATTTACGTATACATAGATGCTATAAAAACTCTCAAAACAGATTGCCACAATACCAGCTGATAAAGATGAAAAGAAAAAAATAAAAGAAGAAACAAAACGCCTAAAAATCCGCCAGATTACACCCGACCCTCCAGAGATTCTGGAAAAAATACCGATTCTTTCTATTAATGATATAGATAAAGAGGCAGAATCTATAAAGAGCCTAGTAGATGTTGTTAAAAAAAGCTTTGCGTTCAGAAAAGGTAAAATAGGAGAACCAAAGGCTGAAATCGGTCATTTTGCCAACTTCGTAGATTTCGGCGATAAATATCTTGTTCTGTCCTCAGATGGCGTCGGAACAAAAGTTCTAGTAGCACAGCTAGCCAATCAATACGATACTGTCGGAATAGACA
>DQXH01000130.1 GCA_011043415.1 Thermoprotei archaeon
CTTAATCAAATATTCTCTAATTGCCTGGAGTAATTTAGATCTGAAACTCAGTATGCTTCTCATATATCTTCTTCTAATATCTAGATATCTATATTTAAGCCTAATTGGAATACTCGACCTAGCCAGATCTAGTAGAGAAAGCGGTAGACTATGTATCTCACTTAATAACTGAATGTTATTTACATGGACTTCAACTCCATCTGGTGCTCTCCTATCCTCATGTAGAGAACCCTCGACTTTAATGAAGGCTTCTCTAGGCAGTTTCCTAATAAATTCATAATTCTCATTCTGTCTATTGACGACCAACTGTATTCTTCCAGACCAGTCTCTCAAGATTATAAATAGCTTTCTACCTAAATCCATTTTACTCTCTATCCATCCAGTTAAAATACATTCTCCTTCTCTAAGTAGGAAGGCGTCTGAAATACTGATCTTCCTCCTCGCGATACTCTCTCTATATTCAACAGGCATATATACCTCTTCCTTAACCTCAACTACCTCTTTAGTCTTTACAATCTCTCCAATTCTACTATCAACTACCTCAGCTACTTTCTTAGGATCTGCACGAAATCCCTTTTCACCTACTTTCCTAAGCACCTCCCCTATAATGTAGTTTTTAGCTTCACCGCCGAGAATCTCCGTTCTCGTGATAACTTCATTAATTATGGCTTCAAGATCTCTATCTCCTATAATGGGCTTATGCACCCTCTTCTGAAGAAGTTTTTCTCTCGCCTCCTCGAATGTAAGTAACCCCTCTTTAACCATTAACAAAATTGAATATATCAACTCACCTAGTTTTTCATATGACAACCCAGATTCTTTAATTAATCTCTTACCCTCATTAACAAATAGCCCTGCAGATTTATCGATGAATCCTTTATCCCCAGATATTCCTAGGCGTTTTATAACTCTATTAAAGGTATCATAAAGCTCCTTATCTCTTGATATAACTTCAGCGTAGTTACTTCTTACACCTAATTCAATAAGATATAGATACATATCATCTTCTAATAAAATCTCTTCTCTCTTAATCTCCTCAATCAGATATTTTATATTTATCGGAGGTATATTCGGATCTGGGAAATACCTATATTCCTCCTCCACCTCCTTCTCCCTTATACTAACGGTGACCCTCCTCCTATCATCCCAGTGTCTAGTCTCTTGAACAGTCTTGATACCTTCTTTAACATACCTCTCCAACCTAAGCTTCTCGAATTCTAAAGCCTTTTCAACATCCTTGGGAGACCCGATATTCTTAATCTCGATTCTAGCCGATCCTCCTATAGAGATGTTTGCATCGGCTCTTATAACCACATCTATCTTCTTATCTAATACACCTATGTCTGTGAGGATTCTAATCAATTTATCCAGGAACTCACGTGCCTCTCTTGGGCAACTTAAATCTGGTTCAGTCACGATCTCGATAAGGGGGTTCCCAGACCTATTATAATCAATTAAAACTCTATCCGACTCCCCTAGTCCACCTGGATGGATCAACTTTGCAGGATCCTCCTCAATCTGTACCCTCCTTATTCTAATAGTCTTACCACCTTGTAACATTAATACTCCGTCTTCGCCTAATGGTGCATATCCACCGGCTTTAAATTGTGTGATCTGATAGCCTTTAGGCAGGTCGGGATAGAAATAATGTTTTCTATAGAACTGTAGAATATGCGTCAATCTGCATCTCAATGCTTTAGCGGTCTTTAAAGCCATATATACAGCCTTTTCATTTGGTCTAGGTAATGCACCCGGTAACCCTAGGCATACTGGACAGACATATTGGTTAGGTTTCGATGGTTTATATCTACTAGTGTTTCTACAGCTACAAAATAATTTTGTCTCCACGGAGGTAATTGGTATATGTACTTCTAAGCCTATTTTAACATCTTCTACTCTCTCCATGTCTCTTCCTTAGCCCCCTCTTTATAATTTAGATATCTACCAAATATAAAGAAGAGGTCGCTTAATCTATTGATAAATGGAATTATATCTGAGCCTTTAAATTTATCTACTTTTTTAAATAACTTAACAATATTTCTCTCTACCCTCCTACATATTGCCCTGGCGTAAAACATTTCAGTCCCGAGTATAGATCCTGAGAATAAGATAAGCCTATTTAATTCAGGTAATTCCCTCGAGTACATATCAATATATTCTTCAAGCTTAGTCACATCAGTCTTTTTAAGAATATACTCATGGTATCTATCCAATTCACCCACATACCTAGCCTGAATCTCGACATTCAAATCGGTAAGCTTATTTTGGACATATTTTAAAATCTCATTTATATCACGATACTCTAATTTACTCCTTACTACACCTATATATGAATTTAATTCATCAATTGATCCGATGACCTCAAGTAGTAGATGATCTTTCGATAATCTAACTCCATGTAATATACTAGTATATCCCTTATCACCCATCCTAGTATATATCGGCATATCAATAATAATATGATATTTAAATATGTAAGTCTTAAGACTGATCTTTATTTACGGCATATCATTCTAAACTAGTTTGCTAGCATATGCAATAAGGAAAAGATTTATAAGTAATTTATAATGCTATTATCCTTAGTCTATGACTCTAGATGAGTATGAAATAGCGAGAAGACATACTGCCGAGCATATTTTCATGAAGACTCTAGTCGATATGCTTGAGAATACTAGGGTAGTTAAAGTTGTTCATGAGGAGGATATCAATAAAATAATTTTGGAGAGTGATTTAATCGAGTGGAATGACGTAGTTAAAGCATCTATAAAGACTAATGAAGTTATTCAGGAAGGTAGGGATGTATATATCGAATACTACGATTCAATCGAAGAAGCTAAAAGAAAATATCCCGGTATAAGGGCGTATGAGGCTAGAATATCCGGTGAGGTTAGAGTAGTCGTGATCAACGGTTATGATATATCTGCATGCAAGATGCCCCACGTATCTAATACAAGGGAGTGTATCATGTTTCTCCCAGTTAATCTAACTAAAGTCAAGGGTAGACTATATGAAGTCGAGTACTACGCTGGATCTCAGGCAATACATAATGCGGTTAAATATATTGGGAGGTTCATCGAGATATTGAGGAAATTCAATGTAGATTATGATAAGATTAATAAGGTATTAGATAATATGAATAGAGAGCTATCCTCTCTTAAGAGGAGTATTAAAGAGTTAAGTGAATATATCGCTAAGAATACTCCGTATATAGATGGCAAATATAGATATCTATATCTTGAGTATCCATATCTAGATTTAGATGCTGTAGGAAGAGTATTATCCAAGAGGCTAGATGAAGTCGATGTCGGTATAGTATTCTCCTATGATGGAGAGAAATATAGGTTTATCCTAGCGTCGAGTAAAATCGAATTAGAGGATATCTTTAAGAATTTAATTAATGTTGCCGACGGCAGAGGGGGAGGGAGACGCGACTGGTATATGGGTTATATAAAGGATATTGAAAAGGGTAAGAATTTTATCCTGGATCAGATGGAGTGAAAGCTATTTTTCAGCTCTTTAATCAGATCATCTAC
>DQXH01000006.1 GCA_011043415.1 Thermoprotei archaeon
CTAATGTCTGGCTCTGAGTCGGAGGGAGAGATTACATTAGGTTCGATAATCTATGGTATATCGATTTTAAAATTATCTTCAAACTATGATGAGGCGATAGAGTATGTAAAACTACTTCTAAGTAATACGGGTAAAGAGGTATTCCAGAGGCATGGCCATAAAATATTGGATAAACCCCTTTATTTTGGTGAGGTGCCTAATGAACTTAGACTTTAAGAAGATAGAGTTATTCGCAGTTGCAATATATTCATTATCATCATTAGCCCTATTCATCATACTTGCTCCATTAATCTCTATATTCCTGATAACTGATTTAGAGACTATAGATAAGATACTCATATCCGATTATAGGTATACTGCTCAAGTATATTCTGCGTTTACAATAACTTTAGAGGCCTCGGTCATAGCTACTACGATATTACTGTTGATAGGAATTCCCTTGGGATATCTACTATCTAAATTTGAGTTTAGAGGTAAGGAGGTTATTGAGGCTATTATAGACCTGCCATTACTAACTCCCCATATAGTCGCTGGAATAATGATTCTGTCAGCATTTGGAAGAAGGGGGATACAAGGTATATTTGGATTTGGTGGAGTGGAAGATAGTTTAACTGGAATCATACTTGTAATGATGTTTGTATCACTTCCTATAATGGTTGATACTGTCAAGGCAGGTTTCAATAGTATTGATATAAAATATGAGTATATTGCGCGGTCACTAGGTGCAAATAGATTTAATGTATTTAAGGATATTACGCTTCCTCTCGCTAAAAACTCTATTTTAGCGGGATATATTTTAGCCTGGGCTAGAGGCGTCAGTGAAGTGGGGGCATTACTTATAGTAGCATATTATCCTAAGTCGATTAATATTCTTATATATGAATGGTTTATGGTATATGGATTAAAATATGCTGCGGCACTATCGGTGGTGTTACTATCACTATTTATACTTATATTCGCTAGTATACGGGTGTTGACTAGATGATCGAGATTAGAGATATTGAAGTTGTTATTAAAGGATTTAAACTTGAGATAGATTATATGGATATCCGTGATGGAGAATATATGATTGTAATGGGTCCGAGTGGAGTTGGTAAGACTATATTCTTACATACGATAGCTGGTTTTATAAGGCCTGATGAGGGTAGGATCTATATAGATGGAGTTGATGTTACTCGACTGCCTCCCGAAGAGAGGAATATATCTATTGTACCCGAGGATTACGGCTTATTCCCGCATATGAATGTATATGAAAATATTAGTTACGGCCTTAAGATTAGGGGATATTCCAGTCGAGAAATCATAAATAAAGTCACTAAAATATCTCAATATCTTGAGATTAATGATCTACTTCATAAGATGCCGAGTCACTTAAGCGCTGGTGAGAAGCAGAGGGTCGCGATTGCAAGGGCTTTAATTATAGATCCTAAAATCCTATTGCTCGATGAACCTTTAAAGAGTTTAGATCCTAGGCTTCATATTAAAGCCATAAGCTATTTAAAGAATTTAAGAGAGAAACTTAGATTCACAGCTCTCCACGTTACCCACAATATTATTGAGGCATTCTATCTTGGAGATAGAATATCTTATCTATCGGATGGTAGACTAGTTGGAACGTATACACTAAAAGAGTTTATAGATAGTGAATATGGTGAGGAATATATTAAAGGTATTAGGGAGTTGTCTAAGATGATCTAATTCCTCTTCTGCATTTTAATTAATTCGTCTATAGAGTAATATGGTTCTCCAGCTAAACCATGTAGGAAAGACCCTCCACTTACGCATAATACTCCTCCAGTATTAGCTATAATCTTGTCTAAGCCATACATTGAGACCTCCGCAGTAGTATCTCCTCCAAGAAATATTAACCCGCTTCCAGCAATCATCTTAGTAAGTTTTACGCCATTATCAAAGCCTCTCTCAAATACTCCAAGTGGACCTGCCCTAATTCTAATATCCATCCCCTCAGTCTCGCTGGCATACCATTCTACGGTTTCAGGTCCTATATCATATATAATTCCATTACATTTACCGATTTCATCTAGTGAAACCACCTTCTTCTCCCCATTTTCAACTATTACAAAGTCTTTAGGATATTTTACATTAAACTTCTTAACTAGCTCTTTAGCCGCAATAAAATCTTTTTCCTTAAACTTCTTTTTAAGGAAGTTTATGTTACGTATATTTAAATCGTGTCCATCTACATATGCTAGTAGCTGGCCAGGTAATCCACCAGTATATCCTTTAGCCCATTTAAGAATCTTCATTAAATAATTCACTTTTGCTAATTTGGCCCCACCCATTATAAGAGCCACACCTTTCTCTTTAGCCTCTAAAACATCCTTAAGAGTCTTCAATTCTAGAATCGATCTAACACCAACATATGTTTTAGCGATATATGGTAATGCCATTAGACTTGTGTGCGGCCTATGCCATACTGGTATAGCATCATTAACGGCCGATTTTATAACTCCCTTAAAGAACTCTATAAACTTACTGTTTGACGGATTAAAACTAGTTTCTTCATCAAGCATTCTAATATTATCAAGTAATATAACTTCCCTTCTCCTCAACTTCCTAATCCTATTTTTCGTCTCCTCCGTAAATACTTTATCGAATGGTATGAAATCGATGTCGATGTCGGTCGGCAGCAGCTTCCTTAAAACTACCCAATGCTGCTTTAATGGTATAAAGTCATCCTGTCCTTTTCTACCCTGGTGAGCGACAGCCACTATACCCGCATATTCACTCAATAAAGTTAGTACATCAGCATAAACATGAAGCCTATAACTATTCTCTACGATCTTACCGTCTACTACAGGTATATTTATATCAATTCTAACTAGTGTAGGCGTCTCCAGCTGTTTAGACAGGTTTATCAGCCAGAAGTCTCTAGTCATCTCGTAATAATCTATCATCTTTAATACGCCTCCGTAAAAAGATTTAAGATTCCTATCTATGTTACATAAATAATAGTCTCGACCTATAATTTAATTATGTAATAACTAAATCATATTTCTATAAATATTTATTGAATAGCTATTAATATGATAATTAAGTCATATCAGAGAGGGTTAATATGATAGGTGAGCTGCTGACTTTAATCGGCGGAGGCGTACTAGTCATATTTGCTGCAATACTATTTACAAATGCAATTGAATACCTCGGGTATAGAATGAATTGGAGCGGGTCTTTCGTAGGAGCTGTTTTAGCACCTCTATTTACGTCATTTCCAGAGCTCGTAGTATTTTTAGTCGCTGTATTTATATATAGTGGAGAAGCTGGTGAAGCCATTGGGATTGGAACGCTATATGGACAACCGTTTATGGCATCAAGCCTATCCTATGGTTTAGTAGGTTTTATAGCTATTATAGGATACTACATGAAGAAGCGCAGCGATTTGGTGTTTGAAGTTGAGAGGGAGCTGATAATACCATATACGTTTATAACAATTTTATTTCCATTAACGCTA
>DQXH01000111.1 GCA_011043415.1 Thermoprotei archaeon
AGGAGATAAATGCTCAGCGACGCTGGTACAATTCCCTGTGCACATAATATAGTTATAGTCATACGATCACCGTAGACTTCGGAACCCTTATTAGCTAGGGACACTGCAAAATACCGGGTTACAATTAATATTAAAGTGAATATCAATGCAATAAATAGATTCTCCACGATGGTATCGATATTAATCGTGAATACCATTCCTAGAAAAACGAAGAATAGAGTCTCAAATAGGAATGAAATCTCATTTTGAATCTCGTCTAATTTATAAATTAGTAGAGAGATATTTAGCGAGGACTCGATATTCAAAGCCTTTGAAACCAACTTATAGTTTGATAACATTAAACCAAAGATTAAAGCAGCTAACTCGCCGTTCCCACCTAACATCTTTACAATAGTATATATTAGTAGGAGCATTCCAATTGTAAGGACATAGGTATATTCCCTCTTCCTAAACCTATGGAGAATCTTAATCGTGATTATAGAAAGTATCCCACCTACGAATAATGCTATTGTAAAATTACCTATGATAGCAGATAGAATAGAATAGAATTCAGCTGAACCAGCAAGCCATTGATTAAGGAACATGAAGAATAATATTATAGTCAGTATAGTACTTATAGCGGTCTCCAATGTTAAGATTGCTCTGACCTTATCATTAACTGATAGACTAAATGCTAATGGAATGATAACCGCAGCAGTAACTTCACCGCCTGTCATAGAACTAAATATCATAGACTCTAATAAACCCCATCTCAATATATAATGCGCTGTCAGACCAATCAAAATTACACTTGTTATAATATATATAAAGGACTGGGCAAACGCTCTACCACTCTGATAAATGATATCATAGATATTGAGATTTAAACCACTATAAAATGTAACCATAATAAGAGTTAACGTACTGAATAACCCGACTATAGGGATCAGAAAATTCTTATCCAATAGATTAAAGACATTTAACACGACCCCTATGAATATTAGCAGGAGAAAATGTGGTATCTTAGTCTTATCAAAGAACATATGCCCGAGATAACCGAGTAATATCACCACTGCAAATAAAAGCAGAAATAATGTTTCATCTAACATTATAAAGACCTAAAAATTAATTGAATATACTCTGATAATATACTTAATTAAATCATGTTTAACTTTTTAGTGATACATAGTAGGAATGAGATAAATGATCTTAATATAAGTGGTTGTACAGTTGTAAAGAATATATTTTAAAATAACTTTTACAGCTAGAGATTTTTTATATAATGACAAATCTATCACTTCTTTTCTGATTTACCTGGAGCTGTTGGAAGAGGATATGGAAGATACTCTATCCCAGGTCTTTTTACCTGAGCCTGTGGATATAAGTCCATAAGTTCATATATTTCTTTCGGTATCTCATCCTTAACAATGAGTCCAAGTTCTCTTGCGTGCCTAACGGTAATAGGATAATCATGTGTATAATACCCTTCTGTCAACTTCTTCGCTAACTCCATCGCTTTCTCCTCACCTAATCTATCCTTGGTAAGATCGATTATAAGTTCTTGCATCTGCTTAATAGCTTTTTCGGCTACATCAGCCATTATGAGAGTCTCGTCCGATACCTTATCTTTACCTTTCTCCATTACAACTTTAAGAAGACTAGGAGCTGGAAGCTGAAGACCCTTTGAAGATACTATTTGAGGGTCAAGAGGCCCTAGCACAGCATTTGGATCCATCCATATCTCATCAGCGGCTAACGCTATCAAGGTACCTCCTGACATTGCATAATGAGGAATGACTACAATCTTTTTTGACGGATGTCTTTTAAGAGCCTGAGCGATCTGAGAAGCTGCTAGAACAAGGCCTCCAGGTGTATGAAGTATCAGCATTATCGGGATCGTAGACGGAGAATTTCTAATCGCCCTTAACACAGCTTCTGAATCCTCTATATCTATAAACCTATATACTGGTATATTAAAAAAGGCTATCCTCTCCTGCCTATGTATCATCGTGATTACAGTCACTTTATACTTAGCTTCCAACTTCCTAATTAAATTATACCTTGCCGACATAAGATTCTTATATTGGAAATGGGGCCAGAATATTAGTACAAAGAATATAATCCAGAACAATAATCCGATTATATCTATAGATCCGTCCATAATAAAATATATTATGATTACATAGGCATTTAAAATTAAATTTGAGATTCGCAATGTGAAAAATTAAAAGCTTTAAATAAGATATATTAGCCTATTACCATGGTCTCCTTGATTAATTTCTTGTATTTGAATCTGGTCGGCAGGTATGGTTTCATATCTTCAGGTATTTCACCAGTTAGCAGGTATTTCGCCATTACATAACCTGTATATGGAGCCATCATGAAACCGTGTCCACTGTATCCAGTCGCTACATAGAGTCCTTCAGGCCATTCATCGTCCCTCCCTAATATATGGCTATGGTCGGGTGACATTACATAGCTTCCAGACCATGCCCTCATTATTCTAAGGTATTTAAGTGTTGGGATTAGCCTGATAGCGAGTCTAGAGAACATTCTAAAATGATCTAGACTTACATTATATTCTAGATCCTCCTGTACCTTCGGGTAATCTATACTGCCCATCACTTCTCCCCTAGGACTCTGTGCAATATATAAGCCCATTGAATCACTCCTTAAGTCAACTATAAGGGGTTTTATGAACAGGCTAACCGGCTCTGAGACCCATAGCTCCTTCCTCTCATTAACTAATGGCAGATCTACATCGACTATCGACATAATATACTTACTGTGATCTCCTGCCGCGACGACTATATTATCCCCCTCAATAACGCCTTTTGGAGTCTCTACACCATATACCGAGCCGTCTTTAAACAGGACCTTAGTGGCTGGGGTATATTCAAGCACCTTTCCACCCAGCTTCCTAAATCCATAGTAATAACCGAATGTGACGAAGTCATGATGTAGTTTCCCGTCTTGAGGGCCATATACACCTGCTATAAAACCATCTGTATTGATATATGGAAATAATTTGTTTATCTCGCTGATATCAAGGAATTTTACAGGTACATTATATCTACTCCATATCCTCCTATTTGTCTCCTCATAAGCCCTTAAAATATCTTCACTGCATATTAACCATAGATACCCTCCAAGCATTATAATAGGATTCCATCCAGTCTCACTACCTATTCTAAGTATCATCTCCCTTGATTTTACAGCGAATCTAACGTTCTCCTCAGACCAGAAGTGGACTCTAAAGTGAGATCCATTTCTAGTTGAGGCCCCCGAGCCTACATATCTCTTCTCGAGAACCAACACACTCTTACTCCTATCGAATTTAAGAATGTGGTAGGCGATTGATAAGCCTACTATCCCCCCGCCAACTATAATATAGTCGTACTTCATAGCTTACTCACCTCCA
>DQXH01000012.1 GCA_011043415.1 Thermoprotei archaeon
GTATCAATACAAATACATATTTAGAATACCTATAGAGAGTAATTTCAGGATAAAGAATTATAAGATTGATAGAGATGCATTAATAGCAAAACTGGAAAAGATATAAAAGATACTATATAAGTAATATTCACTTTATAATAGTGAAAGAGATGGTCGAGAGAGTATTAATTGATACCGACATACTAATTGAATATATTAAAGGGAGGCTGGAGCTGCCTAAACTCCCTATCTATATATCGGAGATAACGTTATATGAGTATATTAGAGGAACTAATAAACCGTTTAAATATTTTTATGTTGAGCCAGATAATTGCTTTTGAAATGGTTCTTGATGAGAATACCGTTATAAAGATATTTAGAAAGAGATTTAAAGGGATATATGAAGATGTCGGGATTTACCGATTAGATGATAAATATTTATTGTTCAATATAGATACATTTGTTGGGAGTAGTGATAGACCGTATTCAATGTCGATGCATTCTGTAGGGTATAAAAGCATAGTTTCTGTGGCATCGGATTTGGCGGTTAAAGGTGTAATGCCATTCAGCTTAAATATATCTATAGGATTTGAAACTCTCTCTAGACAGGAGATTGAAGATTTAAGAGACGGCATACTTTACGCTCTTAATAAATATGATTTAAGCGAAGATATTATTCATAAATGGGATACTAATTACTCAAGAGACCTCTTTATTTCAGTTGCCGCCTACGGATTAGCTGGAAAAACTCCTCCTTTAAGAAGTGGGGTAAAAGTTGGGGATAAAATATGCATAGATGGAGGGTTCGGATTGGAAGCTCTTGGATTATATTTCTTACTTGGTAAAGATAGTAGAATCCAAAAAATACCCAGGGACGTAAGAGAGAAAGCGATAGAGAGTTTCTTATATCCGGAACCGAGATTATACGAGTATATTGATCTAATAAATAACTTTGAGGTACATGCCTCGATAGATTCCAGCGATGGATTAGCACGCAGTCTTAATATACTTTCAAGAGAGTCTAATGTTAAGATTATAGTCGAACCTGAGAAGACTGTACATAACTTGGTTATTACATGTAAGAAATATTTGGGGATAAGAAGGATGTACAAACTTGTTTATTACGGAGGGGAGGAATATAGAGGGATATTTGCTGTTACGGAGGAGGAGGCGAGGGAAATTGAAAAAAAGAAGAAGTTTATATGTATAGGATATGTAGAACGTGGTCAAGGAGTGTATATTAAGAAGGATGATAAAATAGTGTTATTAAAGGATCTAGGTTTTATTCATAAATTTAGTTAGTTACTATATTGCTGGCAATAGATTTGATTTTCCGATAATATAATTCAGCTAGTTCCTTGGCTTTCTTCTTATCTCTACTTTCAGTAAATATTCTTATTAAAGGTTCTGTTCCACTCGGCCTTATCAGAACCCATTCATCCTCACTATGAAAGAGTTTGATTCCGTCAATCTCCTCGACCCTAACAATATCCTTCGCTTCCTCTCTAATCTTCAATAGAATTTCCGTCTCGAAGGAAGGATCTAGCTTTGGAAGCCTATATTTTAATTTAAATTGATAGTATGTAGGGAAAATCTTTCTAAGTTCACTCAAACTTTTTCTATATTTTGAAAGTAGATTTAGGGTCATGATCAGAGTAATTGCGCCGTCTCTTGCAAGAAGATGTGGGGCATATATTATCCCGCCATTTTCTTCAAAACCGAGTATCGAGTTCAATTCAATCATTTTACTTACAATATTTTTCGCCCCTACTCTCGTTCTTACAACCTTAATTCCTATTGGTTCTAAAGCAGTCTCAACTAATATAGAAGAAGATACTGGAGTAACTACAGCATTTATCCCGAGATCTTCTGCCATATAATAAGCTACTAAAACCCCTATTTCATCACCCCAATATACACGGTTATTTTCATCTATAATGATCCCTCGGTCGCCGTCTCCGTCAAATGCGATTCCTAGATCGATAGAATATTTTTTAAATAATTTCAATGTTTTCTTTAGATTCTCTGGCGTAGGCTCTGGTAATCTACCCGGGAATAACCCATTCACCTCATTATTAACCTCGATCAGCTTAAAATTATGGAATAAATTAACTAAGCGTCTAATGGTGACGTAGCTACTGCAATTAGCATAATCTATACCAAGTTTAATTTTTCTTTTCAATACAGCTGGAGCAATATGGTTATAGAGTGACTCAATATAATAAGTGATCGCAGCATCCTCTTTATTCAATACTTTACTGGATACATTGTACCATTTTATATCTAAATCTAGTTCATTAAAAATTTTAGTGATAGAGACTTCTTCTTTTCGAGAGATCTCAACACCATCCCCTCTTATTACCTTAATTCCATTATATTCAGGAGGATTATGGCTAGCCGTTATCATCAAACCTCCTTTATAGATTTTAGTGTCTTGAATATATTTTTGCAATGCAGGAGTAGTTATTAACCCAGCTACATGTACTTCATTCCCCATCGATAACAACGAAGATACCGCGATATTTGCTATGGCGAGGCTAGTTACTCTACAATCCCATCCAATTAAATATGTGCCAGCTCCAAAGTATTCAGAGACCGCAGCCCCCAATTTATAAATAAAATTATGATCTAAATCCTTACCAAATATTCCACGTACTCCTGCAGTTCCAAAAATATTTTCAGACATCACAATCAAATGTTATATTTCTTAACAATCTTAATAAAATAAATTACAAGGATACAATAGAAATTACTCTCTTATAAGGACTACATATCAGCGATATTCAAAACATATACTTCATGGGAACACATAAATATTTAGCACATAACAAAAATAACATAGAATGATCTTGCTATGAACGTTCAATGTAGCACATTAATTAAAAACTAAATTAATCTTCTAAGTTAATGATCCTACCGCAATTAATAAATATGATAATAGTTACATGGAGCGATCTAAGGCTTTATGACCATCTATTTTTAATCCATATTCTCAGAAGAGATCAGAAAAAACACCTATGGAGACATATAAAAGTCGAAGAGGCCTAGTATAAGACATAATAATGGTATTATTAATGCGGTAGTAAGATCGTTAATAGGATCGGCTTTATGATTGCCGATCTATTTAATCAACTTCACTCTTTCGGGAGGACTACAAGCAATATAGATAAAGTTGTCACGCTTACAGATTCTTTTTCTACTGGATATATTAAAATACTATCAAGGGATAACTTGTAAGATCTTGGAGTCGTATTGGGACTTACATAGATCACTAGTGTAGCAGTATATTTATCATCTGTAGAGAGACGGACTAGAGACGGGTTTATAGCATATGTCACTCCACTAGGTAGAGACTGGCCAGGATATAGTCCTGGAATCGACTTATTA
>DQXH01000100.1 GCA_011043415.1 Thermoprotei archaeon
GAAGCATCATAGAATACTGCAGGCATCCTCAATAAATAAACCCGTTATAAAGGAATTTAGGTGTCGTAATGCGACAGTTGAACTATTTATAGTTATCATTATCTTATAAAACTCCTTTTATTGATGAAAACTGATATGAAGAAGGTAAAAGACAATATTCTCATGTCCATAGACGGAGTAATCTCGAATCTAATTCGCCTTAGAGAAGAGCTTGAGATTATTTTAAATTATTTATACACTGAAAGAACTGAACCCGCCTCAAGCGACCAGATAAGATACCTTAAGATTTTATATAAAAAGGCAGGTGAAAAAGCTCCTGACGATATTGACAAGATAAGTAGGGAGGAGGCTAGTAGAAGAATAAATGAATTGAAGAGGAGGCTTGGGTGGGTTAAAACATCTAAGCAGAGGGATTGAGATGCAGCTATTCACATACTCTATTTTAAGCTGGGCTATTCCAGCTGGAGGCATATTGGTTATCCTCGCATATGCGTTTATACTCTGGATGCTAGGGGATAGAGCCAGGGCAAGGGAGCACATGGTTACGGCATTCATGGTAGCCATGACTATAATAGCTATTGGAGGGGCATATGTATTAGGAAACCTAGTTATTAAAAGCGTGAGTAATCAGAGTATATCTATCGACGATGCATGGAGCGTGAATACGCTTAATGATACGGCTGATAGATTTGACAAGATTTATAGGAAGGCTGTAGACTGGGTTGTATACATACGTGCTGTACAGGCTTCCACAGGTCTTATACCAGTCGTAGGCTATCCGATAAGCCAAGCTGTCCAAGCGAGTACATTCTGGCAGAACAGGGTGTTTACATTTGCATCGACTACATTCCTAGCTCTAGAATGGTTTACAATGATACTCATGTATCTACATCCATGGCTACTTCTATTTGGAGCTGGATTAGCAAGCCTACCTAGATTCAGAGCTATAGGCGGGGTACTGCTAAGCATATACCTAGTCATGGGAGCTACCGTAGTCCTACTATCATATTATGCATATAACTACATCTTCTATCCTGGAAGCATAGTGTATAAAGCTCCATCCGCCAAGGATATCGCAAGTAACCCCATATGCTATGGAATATCCTCTGTCGGTGGAGTTACAAGCATAGCCAGTGATGCGGACGGAGCTGCAAACCTATTCATGAAAGCAACTATGTTAGCTATCGTTGTTACGCTATTAGCAGGCGTATTAACAGCAGGAATTTCAAGGATATTCGAGGGAATACCAGTGATGTTCAGACCGATCTAAACATAATTTTTACAAATAATATACTTTTAGATAAAGGATATGAGGTGGGCTAATCATATAGATATAACTACATACGCTGCAAGGGATTTTATACATGATTATGACGAGTTGGAGAGGGTTATCGAGGATAATCTAGACCAGGATAGATATTTCGACCCTGAACACGATATACCGCATCACTTCAGGTCGGTTAAAAGTATAGTTAATGACTTGAAAAATGCCAGAGTAGAGTATATAAAGTGGAGGAAGGCTAAGGAAAAAGTCGAGGAAATATATAGAAGCATTATCAACAACCCAAGTAAAGATAGGGAGGCTGATGATAGGACGATTGATGCATTAAGATTTTGGTGGGAGGCCCGTCTAGGCGGAGAGTCTCCAGACTTTAAAGAGATCTCTGAGAAAGATGCTGATAAACTGCTATCATCACTTCATAAAGTGCCCCATCGGATGCATACTCTTGGAGGGGTATTACACATTATCCAGGATTTAGCGATGTCGTATGGATATGGGCTTAAAAGGGTCATGCTAAAGTCAACATATAAGAGAAAACACGAAAAATGTGAAGAGGAACTGGAGAGATATACTGTCGAGGGTATCGGAGTTGATAAGAGATATGTATTTGAGAAACTGAGATATTATGAAGAAAGTTATCCATATCCTCCTAGATTTATTGAAAAAGGGTATAAAATATATGACTGGATCCCATACGACTTCCTCGAATATGTCCTTGAGAGTGAATATAATGATTTATATAATAATAGGAGATAGAACCCGGTTGAGGTAATTAAAGCAGCGTACTTCCTAAGTTACTTAGCCATAATGCTCTTCTATAAAGAGGCTGATGATAAAGCTAAAGAATTTTACCGGAGAATGCGTGGAAAAAGGAATGCCATAGTAAGAACGCTACAAGTGATATTCTCCGTAATCTCCTTACTAACATATATATTCTGGCTTAAGGGTATCGGCCCAATATCCACCCTAGATACCTTTTCTCTATTAGGCATATTGATAGTAGGCGGGATATTTGTATTCATGGGATGGGCATCGATAATGTACGATGCTCTAGCATTCTTGATATACTTAGTTATGGTGATAGTATATGTTATCATCCCAATATTCACGCCGATACTCAGTCCATTCATTAAAGGGGCTACACTAATCTTAGACTATATAAACAAATACATCCCATTTATATGGAATGTAGGGTTCTTCGTGTTACTACTAATGATCTACATCTCTATTCTCCTAGGGCATATATACGCCCCCCTATACTATAACAATGCATCCTGGCAACTAGGAGAATGATACATTCTCAACTACATTAATACGCTATAGTTTAGATAATTTAATAGATATTTTAGGCTCTACGATTGTTTCAATTATATTAATACGCTAATCGAATAGAGAGTTGAAAGATAAAAAAGAGGAGAAAAGTGTCGGTTTATTTGGTTTTGTTTCAACTATATTAATATGTTACTCCATCCATCTTAATATTTCTTCATGATATTCCGTGTTTCAACTATATTAAGTGGCTCGCCAATTAGGATATGTTATATTACATTATTATTTCAACTACATTAACATGTTACATCTCACTATAAAATTCTCTAATTTAAACTGTCATAACATGATAATGTTTCAACTACATTATTAAGGTGGAACTCCGCAATCCTGCCTCGCTCCTTGCTTTCATCCAAAATAACTTTATTTAAAAGGGTGAGGGGTTAATCCCTTTACATAGTTAAACTGTCGCACTACGACACCCCAAATCCTTTATAAAAGGTATTTTATTGATGCAGGATGTGGGGGAACTGGATAGTCAGTATGCTGACTAAGGCTTCGTTGGTAAACGAGTTCATCAGGCTAGGCAAGAAATATAGAGATACTTATATAGAGGTTTTCGAGGATAAAGATGGATATACGGTAATAATATATTGTGATATTAAACCTGACGATGAAGTCAGATTATTCAAGGAATTTGATAGGCTTATAATATGTATTGGTATGGAGAAGATCGAGTATGAGGATGAGATCATAGGTATGGATAATAAGAGGATAACAGGTAAAGTAGACTGGCATCTATATAAATAC
>DQXH01000084.1 GCA_011043415.1 Thermoprotei archaeon
GTAATGATGTTCCTCAGCGTATTACCAGCTATATTCTATTACATTGGATACAGCCTATACCTATCGGGGATATTCTCATCTAGTAGGGAGGAGAATGCAGGTGGACTAGTCATATTCGGAATGCTATCACTATTAATCTATTATATATTAAGCCTAATCGTGCTATGGTTCAGTAGATTGAGGGAGTATTATGCAGATAGCCATAGCATGTCTATAGTTGAGAATGGAGGATATAAACTAGCTAATGCATTAGCCAAGATAGTCTCATACAGCGGTAGGTTGAAGGCCAGAGGCTACGACACATCGAGATTCAGCGGCTTAAAGGCCTTATTCATAGCGGATCCAGATAAGGCTGTCGACGAGCTTGAGGAGCTGAGGAGGAACGGTATAGTCGGAGATACGGTATATAGGATAGCTAGGAGGAAGATAACATTTGGAGAGAAGATTCTAGAACTATTCTCAACACATCCAAATACCGTTAAGAGGATTAGGAGGCTACTAGGTATAGAGAAATAATCTAATCTATTTATATTTAGTAATATCAAGCTTCTTACTAGCTATTTTAAATAGCTTCTCATCTCTATGTGCAGCGAATATAACTATCCTATTCATCTCCCTATACTCCCTAATCACATCCCTTATTATATCTGCAGACTCCTCATCGAGATTCGCTGTAGGCTCATCCACAATCAATACCTTAGGATCCTTGATTAAAGCCCTAGCCAAGTCAACCCTCTTCCTCTGCCCAGTACTCAAATCGCTAGGTCTACGCCTATCCAAGCCGGATAGGCCGAGCCTATCTAAAATCTTGAGGGCATTCTCCTTAACCCTCGATAATTCACTCCGGCTAGCATATGGATAGTATGGGATTAATATATTCTCAATGACATTAAGGGAGGGTATGAATATAGGCTCCTGAAAACTATATCCAATGTAACTCCTCCTAAGATCAGATAACCTAGTCTCATCAATCCTAGTGACCTCGATATCATCAAAATATAACTCGCCTGAAGTCGGCTTCATAATCAGCCCGAATATCTTTAATAGGGTAGTCTTACCAGAACCACTGGGCCCGATAACGGCTAGGATATCGCCATCGGATAGTTCAATCGACACACCCTTAAAAACGAGATATTTATCATAACTTTTGCATAAGTCTTTTCCAGTAATGTCCACCATATAACTATACCTCCTTCAAAGCATTCTCCAGAGGAATACTTAAATATACCAGTATAGATATGAAGGAAGCTACGACTGAAATTAGAGCCCCGATAAATGGATTAAGTATAAGCATGTATGTAGGCGGTATATTTCTTGTCATATAATTTACAACTGTACTAACTTCATACTCTATAAGACCATGACTGGCTATATTCACCTTTAGAAGATCAATCAAATATGGTTTCAAAGCCAATAGCGTGATTGAGGCGAATCCACCAGCCAACAATCCTATCAGCAAGCCTGAAACCAAATTAAATATGATAATCGTATTCTTATACCATCCAACAGACCTGAATAGACCATACTCCCTCCTCCTCTTAACAACCTCAAACACCCTAGCAAGGAATATAACTGATATTGTAACACCCGTAGTTAGGTAGAATGTGAGGATTAAACTAGTTTCAATACTATTCAACAATCTATAAGCTTCGCTAGCAGCCTGCCCAGAGAAATAGACTCCGGCACCTGGGTACATCTCCATAATCTCCTCGGCAACAGCTTTAACATGCTCTGGGGAGTCGACTTTAACAAATAAGACAGTATATAGAGGCAGTTTATCAAGTATATCCCTACCTCCACCCTCACCCAACTCAGTTTTAATAATATTTAATGCAAATTCATAGTCTACAACCATATCATCGAAAACATGTGGGCTTTTGAAACCCACGAGCTCAACCTTATAGCATCTATATAACTCTCCCCCCAATACTTTATCATTCGTAAATAGTAATTCAAGTGTATCACCTAAGTCAACAGAACTATTACATGCTATAACCTTTTTCCCAATTACATATCCGAATCTAACTTTATCTACAGATATCGCCGTCTCATTAGAACCTGGATTTATAAATCTGCCATCAATTATATCGTTAAAATATGATGATACACCCTCCAATTTATCAGTCTCTATTCCCAATAAATTGAATCCCGATGCCAACCAGCCTTTCAACTTATTCTCCACAATTTCATCAATAGACAAACCAGTCATACTTGCGACTTCCCTCAATCTAGAAATAATCTCCTCCCTAGTAGTGTCGGGATACTCTGCTTTAACGATTTTAATGTAGAGTTCAGTTAAATTAACTTCATCCTTATTTGGAATACATTTGGAGTAGCCGGGGAAGACTCTTACATGCAGCTCTACACCCCTTATCACATCCGTGACATGCGTGATATTCATAATCCTCTCAACATCAGTCTCATTAAAGTACTCATTATAATTAATGGTAACTGGTACGCCAGGAGGAAACTCCACCCTCAAAGTATTATGTATTTGCGCCTCCGGACGCACCTCTATAAGCGTAGTTGTCTGATTAATGTATCTAGAAGCCATGACACCAATAAACTTTGTCAAGGGATAGATCGTGGAGAATGCTATTAGAATAATTATAATTAAAATGATGTGAGCTGAAGACCAAACCCTTTCCCTAACAATCTTTTTAAGAGATAATAAAAATATATTATAAAATTTCATGATTTAACAATATAAAAAAATAAATAAGGGTTATATATATGTCCAGTATATTACGCCCTCATAGTCGACACCATAATTAGGATCGCTAAATGGTGCCTTGATGACTATTAATGCTTCGCCTCCGTTTACGGTTATTGTAGGAGATCTTCCGCCAGCAGCTAAGTCTCCTTCCCATTTGAGATTGCCATTCACGAAGATCTTTACATGTACATAGTAAGGTTCTACATAGAACCATAGACCCCAGAATGGGTCATATTCATATAGATCGGCTTTATTTATTTTTACGGATACCGTATATGCCCCAGTACTGCTATATGAATCACCAGGTTTACCACCTTTAACGAATCCGCTTATTGGCTGTGATACATGTATTGCTTGAATCTCAACTGCATAGGAGTAAGATGATGAAGCAAGTAGCAAAATTAAGATTAAAATTGAAGTTAAAAGATAACTTAATTTTCTCATATATAATTAAATTATAAGTATAAATATTTATTTTTTAAAACAACATTTTTACATCAAAAAATTTAAAAAAGTTATATAGTAGTAATTAAGGATATGATTATTGTATAAGTATAAGTGATTTTATTTTTAACTTGAATACTAGTCTAAATATGTTTTTCAATTGTTTATATGTAACATCAC
>DQXH01000044.1 GCA_011043415.1 Thermoprotei archaeon
GCCACATATTCCAGATGCCGCCATTACATCGAGTATCCTAACTTTATTCCTGGATATAGCTTCTTTAAATACATCCTCCTTAAGCAGTTTATAGAGTGTATCTTTAATACATTTAAACCTTGCTCTAGCTCTCTCATCCCCCGGATCTACAGGCCATTGAATAACGCTATATTGTAAATTTAAGATTTCTTTACCTAACATATCAGATCCTCAAATATTGAATATAAAATTATTAAATAAGTTTATGAAGCCCTATTTCAGGTTCATCATTTTTAAATTCTATAGTAGCATAGTAGCCGCTTCTAAATGGCCCGGGATTAACTATTATCGTATCTCCTAATTTGTCTATCCCCCTAGCTTCATGAATATGTCCATGTATTGCCAGCATCGGCTTCTTCATAATTATAAAATCCCTGACAATTATACTCCCTGCATGGCCACCTGTGAATAACCTATCCAATTTAGTATCCTTCGGTGGGACATGAGACATTAATATAAAGCTTCCTTCAAGATTCCAGTCGAGGATCCTCCTGATTTCATCTTCATCGAATTCGATATATGTGTGAAACGGCGTTCTATTAGATCCACCCAACCCATGTAACTTAAATTTATCTAAATTAACAGTCTTACCATGTATATTCTTGGCTGTAGCAAGCTCCTCAACCTCAAGTAGATTCCTTGGATCACAGTTACCAGGTACGAAAAATGATTCTTCAGCTATCGTAGTTAAGGTAGACATTATATTCAACGCGTCTCTATAGTCTCCAAAATGTGTTATATCTCCGTTCACAAGCATATATTTAAAATACTTTTCTCCATACTCCTCAAGAATCCTCCTAGCCTTTCTAATATTTCCATGGATATCCGTGACTACAAGAATCATCATAACAACAATAATATCGATTAAATATATTATATCTTACTACAGTATAGCATATAGTCGTTCGCCGCCTTCCAGTAACTACATCCAAATCTATTTGCTAAAGCCCTTATATAATCCTCGCTAAAGACTTTCTCTAGAAATGATATGAATACGTATTTGACTCCCGAGTCCATTGTTCTAGAAACAAATAATTCTATATCTTTAAAGTGGTGAACCGTTGTTACCGACATTAGGACATCGATAGAATTAAGTCTTACAGGTGGCGACTCGGCATCAGAGTATATTAAGTCAACATAGTAGTTTAATCCCCTATTATAAGCTTTATAAAGCGATTTAATGGACAAATCGATACCAATTAGATAGATCGACTCACATAGAAAGTTTTCGAAGTATAATCCGGTTCCAACACCCAAGTCAATCAGATTATATCCTACGACGTCGATACTATCTTTAATAGACTTATATTTTTCATTTTGCTCACTATAATATAACTTATCATATGCATCTACAGAGTAGTCATATAACTCGCCTATATCCCTATTTCCTGACGCTCTTGACATATATATGCTCACCATCATATTCCAAGGTAATCATATCCTCGTCTAAGAGCCATGAGATATAGCCTCTATATGCAGATTTATATAGAATGTAGTGGGGTATAGTCTGTGGTTTTAAATCGAGTTTAAGTAGAATTTTGTTAAATAACTTGTTAAACTCTATTCCACCGCTAACACTATTTAATAAGATATCCTTAACTCTTAGGATACACTCGATGTTATCATATATAATATCCTGAGGATCCTCGGCTGGGTCTCCATGTGAAGGTATAAATATCAAGCCCTTGCCAATATAATCGAGTAGATTCTCTAGGGTATCTACAGCGTATCCAGGGTGATAATTATATAGAATCTTATGCTTCTTAATTAACTTGGTCTCTAGGTATGAATCGCCTACAAAAATGTAGTTGTCTCCTTTAAAACCTATCATCCCAGGTGAATGACCCTTTAAGTCGATTACTTCAAACGGAAGCTTAATATAGGCGATATCGCCTATATTCGATGGATCGGCCATAAGGAGTTTATTCCTCATTATAGGCAGGGGGTATCCTCCATATAGCATTACGGGCTCTAAAATAGGCTCCATGGCTATTGATGCCTCAATCCTACTGCTATATATTGGTACTCCGAGTCGATCATATACAAATTTATTTCCACCTATATGATCAGCGTGGGAATGCGTATTTAACAGGGTAGTTATATTTAATCCTTTATCCCTAGCCAGGTTTAAAGCTCTTCTAGCCTGATCCTGATCCAACCCACTATCAATCATATAACATTCTTTATCAATGCAGATATATCCTATGTTAACCCTTGATCTAATTACATAAATATTATCGACAGGCTCCAGCAGCTTAACCATTTAGCTCAACCTATTCAATAAGATATTAACTATTATGTATTACTATTGTATGGGTCATATAAATTTAAAGGAAAGTTGTTTAAAGAAATATATAGGAAGCATATTCTAATCCTTATCGTATGTATGGTGAAGTTAAAAGGCCTGTGATAGTAACGTTTTTAGCGATAATCCATTTTGTTATAGGAGGAATATTTATATATCTTACACTTGAGATGATCGCACTATATATCTTATCTAAGGTATTACCATCAATATCTATATTTAATATAATCCCCCAAGTATTTCCAGTTATATTGAGTGACTATACATTTATAGTATCAATACTATTTTATAGTGTATTTTCTTATATCTCGATCTACACCGGTTATGGGTTGTGGAAGGGGATAAAATGGATTTACTATGTCGAAATTGGATTCATACTAATTGCATTATTAAATATTGTGTTTATCACGTTAGTAACAGAAAACCTATATATTCTACTTGTAATTATATTGTTATTCCTACTACTAGTATACTGGAGGAAGGAGGAGATTCTTAAATACTTTAGCATAAGTAGTATTTAATCATTTCTCCCTCGACCTCTCAACATATCATCATTCAGAACATATTCTATACTTATCGTGGTATCTACGTCAACGCCTATTAACTTCATCCTCCTCCTATACTCCTCATTAAGCCTCTCATTAATCTCATTAATAGACAGCCCTAAATTCATCATTCTAGATAAGCCTTCCCTAATTAATGAAACAATTTTGATACGATCATCACTCCCAGCATCATCAAATAACTCCCTCAACTGGATAATCCTCTCGGCTAGGTAGAAG
The DNA here is from genome assembly GCA_011043415.1 of Thermoprotei archaeon. Taxonomy (GTDB): domain Archaea; phylum Thermoproteota; class Nitrososphaeria; order Geothermarchaeales; family JDFR-13; genus B109-G9. Next base: position 3,127 of record DQXH01000044.1, read on the forward strand.
TCAATATACTTAAAACTATATGTGAAATCTCCTATCACACATAGACGATCCGCGATATACTTACCTAAAGCCTTATATACCCTCTCCCTAACAATATCCGGTATATAACTTGGGGAGTAGTTTACCGTCATATCAGTCTTATTAGGACCTAATCCAAGTAGACCTCCATATGAATAGAATTTATACTTCACATTATATTCAGA
>DQXH01000118.1 GCA_011043415.1 Thermoprotei archaeon
AACGTCATAAGCCTTTAGACCAAGTATCTGAGTAATATATGTATACAGCTTCTGACTAATCTGCTTCGGGGTTAGATCGACGGGCTTAGCCTCACCCAATAAAGACACCAAAAATTAAATAAAGTATACATTAATATAAAATGAAAAATCAGATAGACTGAGAATGACTTAATAATATTAAAATATTAATTATGTATTGGGATGATGAGTACTTCCGAATCAGAATAATGAAGAAAAGGCATTTGACTGACCACTAAAAACTAAAAGAAACGTGCTTAATTATAGTAATTTTGTTGTTGAAGATGATAATAATTCTATAATAGATCTGTTTGCATACGTGAGTTCTTATTTATGCAATATATAGACTATTTTTTTCCGTTGTTATTGAAATACATTAAATTTTTTAAGTTAGGTAATGACTTTTATGATATTTATGAGCGAGAATATAATAGATATAGCTAATGAAATTATGGATGGAGCTATAGACTTTCACATTCACGCGTATCCTGATATTACAGCAAGGATTCAAGATATGGTTGAAGTAGCTTTAGATGCTAAGAAATATAATATGAAAGCTTTAGTTTTTAAAGATCATAACACAATGACAAGCGATAGATGCTATTTTGTAAATAAAATGGTACCAGAGGTTAAGTGTATAGGTAGTATAACCTTAAATTACTCTATTGGAGGGTTTAACCCCATAGCCGTAGAAATAGCTGCAAAAATGGGTGCCAAAGTTGTATGGATGCCTAGTATAGATGCGGCTTGGACTATACATCAGGTATATGTAGAAAATAAGGCTAAATGGATTAGACCTATGATTAGAATAAAGAATCCTAAAGAAGGGCTTAGCATATTTAAAGAGGGATTTAATGGTTCAAGTATACGCCCCGAAGTGAAAGAAGTGTTATCAGTGATTAAACAGTATGAGATGGTTCTAGATATATTACATATATCTCCCAAAGAAAGAAAAGTGCTCGTTGATCTAGCTAAAGAATATGGGATAGAGAAGATTGTACTTACACACCCTAATTGCGAATTAGGATATGCAGATATAGATGAACAGAAGGAATTGGCAAAGAAAGGAGTATATATGGATTACTCATTTCTTCCTCTTCTACCGTTCTTCGATAGACAAAGCCCGGAAGTTGTTGCAACCATGATAAAAGATGTTGGATATGAGAAGTCTCTCTTATGTACAGATCTTGGACAAACTATAAATCCTCCTCCTGTAGAGGGATACAAGTTATTTATATTACATCTTTTAGCTTCAGGAATCCCAAAAGAATGGTTGTTACATATAACCCACTATAATCCCGCTAATCTACTCGACCTATAAAAAATAAAGAAAAGAGTTATTCATAGTAATCAGGCGCCTGTTTAAAGGCATTGAAAACCTCTAAATCATGTCCAAATACTACTGTCGCGTTATACTTTTTAGCGATATCTCTCATCTTAGCTATACTCTTGTGCCATGCATTAAAGTCTCTTAATCCGAAACCAAGTGGATCTCTTTCTCAAAGTTATCCCGATATATTGCTAGGTCTGTAGTAAATAAGAAATTCCTATCTTTTAACTCCACAAGCATTCCCATCATCCCAGGTGTATGCCCTGGAGTATGATATAATGTTATTCTATCAAATAACTCGATTTCCTCCTCTCTAATTACTTTCCAATTAAAGGATGGATCGATGTAGTGAGGAAGATAAGCGCCAAAATCTTCTTTTGTAGCGACAGCATAGAACATGTATTTCAACTCTTCCTCATGAATATAAATCAGTACATTCATCCCTCTGAAGAATTCAAGACCTCTTGCATGATCAAGATGAGCATGACCTATTATGATCGCTGATACGTCTTCAAGCTTATATCCCATTTTACTTAGTATGTTGCCTAAACCTGTTTTCACCCTTATATTCTAAAATTGGAAACAACTCTAACATAGGCTTAGGCCATAATTTTTCATATTCTGCAGCAGTAACTAATCGATCTTAATTTTTAACAAATAACATTATAATTTGAAATCCTTAATACCTCCTAAACATTTAGATATATTAACTCTTAATAGCTTATTTCTAATGAATTCTTTAACTATTTCATCAACATACTTACACTTTCCTATATATACTTTAACACCGATTTTATCAAGAAGTTCCAGGGCTCTAATACTTAAAGACAAGGTTAATACGACATTAATATGATTTCTTTTAATTACATCTATAATTAAGTCTTCCGATAGCTTAACAATATCACTACATGTATATTTCGAATCTTCAATATTTACAATCGTAAATGTTGGAGAATCTTTCCAGTGTGGATATATTTTAGCATTTAGTCCTCCCGGTTCATAAGTAGGTATAATTGCTCGGATCATATTAGCTTCAACCCTTTAATAAATGATATCTATTTAATATTCAAACTAATTCTATATTTAAAAACTTAAGAGACGGTGGTCAGGATATCTTCTCAGAATTCCTAATAAACTCGTCTGCAAGCTCATCATGAATCGGTTTTAATCGTGAGATGTATGTTGTTATGGGATATTATATTTATCAATACCTCTTTGGAGATGTAGCTGCCAACCCATTGACTTCATATCAGTAATGAGAACCAGTAGATCTACTTCGCTATATAATAAGATATTACTCTACAGTCTCCCAATACTCTCGCCCGCAAATCTCATAAACATATGTGAAGATTTCTCAGTATGCGAATCGAGATTCTCTAAAATAGATATTATCTCACTGATATTCATCAAAGTATTAAATTGATAGATTTAAAAATTAATTTTAATTTCCAATATATTTTATACATATATAGATTTCTAGACATATATGTTAATAATTTATTAACATAGTTAAGGAAGCTAAATAAAATTTAGATCTATGTTTTGGTCTAACGACTATCGCCTATATCCCTTAATTTATAATTTCATGCTATATTATAGATGGTGGAAAGATGGGAGATACATATATTACAGTTAAAATTTATAAGGAGATTCCGGGGGAGGGTAGGGAGATTAAGTTGTTAGTTGATACTGGTGCCAGCTACTCATGGATTCCCCGTAAGATACTTGAGGAACTAGGTGTCAAACCTACGCGGAGAATGAGATTCAAGACCATCGAAGGTAGGATTATAGAGAGAGACGTTGGACATATATTTGTCGAGTATGAAGGTGAAGTCGCCCCTACAACCATCGTGTTTGCTGAAGAGGGGGATATCACTGTTTTTGGACTCCATGGACTTGAGAGTTTAGGGTTAGAGGT
>DQXH01000089.1 GCA_011043415.1 Thermoprotei archaeon
ATTATTAGGTTGATTACATTATTGTCATGTAGATCTAAGCTTTTTTACTTACTGTTATTTTGTAGCTATATCCTCGTATCTATATATCTTTACCCCGTATTTTTCAGCTAATATCTCTCTATTTCTGATTATTATAGAGTCTTGGGTTATAAGATTTTCCTTTAATGAGATCCCTGTCGATATGATTATGGAGTCTATATAGTCTCTTAGAATTTTATTTACTTCGTGTGCAACCTCTATAATATCATCTCTATAGAATGGTATTACATCGAATCTCTTGAGTATGACCCTTAATCCTCGTGTAACATATTTAGGAGGGATATTTAATTTCGAAGCCTTAGCCTGAAGCTCGAAAAGTGATATCAGATTAATCTTTATATCATTGATACTCAACTTAATTTTAACTCTATTTTCATATATTGCCTTGAGTAAGTCGTCTTTAATATCTACGCCGATTAATGGAAAGAGGTACATTGTATCTATAATCATGATTCTTCGAACCTCTTACTCAGCTTCCTCCTAAATTCCTCGAACTCCTCCCAACTAACTTTAGCTATCTTCTTAGAATATAGTAGTTGAATGATATCCTCCCTCCCGCTCAATTTTTCCCTCAATAGCTCATTTATTACCCTAGATATCGCCTTTGCGGTGCCGTATCTTTCAATACTTTCTTTCACCAGCATCTTATATACATCATCATCCAAGATTATAGTTGTACGTCTAGACATAAAAACACCTAATCATATATATGTATAAGCATATAAATAAAATTAATTTACATGATATGCTGATGTAGGTTCAAGTGTCTGAATATTTTCTTATTCTTCTTATAGAATTCAATATACCTATCGTATAGCTTCGAGTAAGTCTTGTTATTCTCTTCTATGGGTTTGAATATCTTATCTACTTTATATCTACTTACCGCATCCTCAAACGACTTATATATGCCTAGTCCTACAGCCGCTATAGTCGCTATCCCCCTTAATCCAGCGTCGTGTGGGTCTTTAATCCTCTTCAGATTTATCCCTAGTACATCCGATACTACCTGGCACCATACATCGAATAATGCTCCTCCACCGACTATCGTAATTAAATCCCATTTACCTACTAGCTTCTCAAAGTAGTTATAGGCCCATCTTATATTGTATGCCACTCCCTCCATAATAGATCTAAGTATATCTCCCTTGCTGTGTGTGAAGCTGAAGTTCATCAATACGCCTCTAACATACGGGTCGTCGATAGGGGAACGCTCCCCGTATAGCCATGGGAAGAATACCAGGTTATTTGAACCTACTGGAGTCGACTCTACAAGCTCTCTAACTTTATTATAGTCCCCCTTCCCTATTCCAAGGATATCCATAGCCCACTCTAATGCACCGGCTGCAACCTCTTGCTCAGCAATTAATAGATATCTCCTCGGTATACCGCTGAATAGACTCCCTATGTAATGAAATACATCTACCTTCCTACTCTTGATATGTGCCGCTATCCAGTCGCTTGTACCTATGTATATATGTGGTTCACCTTCTTTAATAGCTCCAGACCCTACTGCTGCGGAGGTTAGGTCTCCAGAACCCACTATTACAGGTAGATTCTCTGGAAGATTTAATTCACTCGATGCTTCTCGAGTCAATCTACCTGCTACCGCGGTTGAATCCAAAATCTTTGGAAACGTATTTACATCTAGGTTATATTTCTTGAAGAAGGGTTTATACCATACTGCTTCCCCGTATCTAGTGTCTGCAAGCCATGTCAAACTAGCCTCATCGTGACTAGTCACGGCATTCCCAGTCGACTTATATATTAGAAACCCCTTTACATCAAGGAAATACCTCGCATTATTATATACATCCGGTTCATTCTTTCTAATCCAAAGTATTTTTGATATAGGGTCTTTCCCAGTCTTACTAGGCGCTCCACCCGTAACCCTAAGGAAGCTAATCAACTTAAATAAATTATATCCAGCTAATTTAGGGAAGCCTACCCATATATCCCGGGGTAATCCAGCCGCCCTCTCATCAAGCCATATTATCATATTCATCAGGGGATTCCCAACCTTATCTATAGGAATTACTCCAGCCATATGCGCAGTATATATTAATCCGAGAACATTATTCGTATCCACTTTACTCTCAGCGATAATTGATTGGGATAAATCCAGTATCTGGTTCCATAATGCATGTGGATCTATCTCCGCCCAACCAGGTCTAGGATACATAATTTCGGCTTCAATAGACTTCTTATACTTAACACTGAAATCCGATGCATCTACAAGACCAGATTTAATTGTAGTAGTACCTATATCGAATGACAATATATATTTTTCTTCCATTTCTTTACATAAATTATAAAGTTATATTAATCTAAATAAAGATTATTTTTTACAATGTTAAAAGATAATATATAATAAAATTCTATCTATAAACTTTTTTAAGTTTAAATCTCCATGCACACCAATAGTCTGGAGGCTTTTCATCAGGTGGACATGTAACTACCTCTACTTCTATGTTAGGGTCTACAGCCTCGGCGAATGACCTGAGATATATATATCTAACGTTTTTACATGGAAATACTCCTAAACCTTTTTTAATCCTAGCCTCCTGGACTCTACAGCTGATGACTTTAAATACGCCTATGCCATTCTCCTCGTCAATATAATAACTCTTCTTACTTTGGTATATCGCCCAGCTTGTATTCAGTAATAACTCCATGAACTCCCTTATATTGCGTATCTCCTCTATACTATATAATTTCTTCAAGTCTCGAGCCTCTATCTTCGCTAGTATAGACCATGTCTCCCTATCGATCTCTTCTGCAGAGTCTACTCCAAACCTCTTCTCAATACCTTGGAAATATAGGCCGTCGACCCTCCATATATTCTTAATCTGGATCATAAATAGCTCTAACAGCTTCTTTAAATCCATTTTACCGAGTCTTTCAAAGTCCTCTTCATATGTAAGGATTTTTTCACTCATAATATTATTATAAATATAAAGTTCGTCTATTAAAGTAGGATCAAAGTAGGCTTTAGACAATAGGTTAAATCGATTATATAATATATTTTTGTGTGGGTCATATGTGGAGGAATATAGATTTTAAGGAATGGACATATATCCTACATCCAAGGCCGGTTGCAATCATAGCCGCTAGATATGGTTCTAGGTTGAGCGCGATGCCAGCATCCTGGGTTACCCCTGTATCAAGAGAGCCTCCTGTAATCGCTATAGCGATAGCGAGGAATAGATATACA
>DQXH01000071.1 GCA_011043415.1 Thermoprotei archaeon
ATCTCAAGGTGGGGCTTTAGGCTGATATCCATATTTCTCTCTATAGTATTTCTTTATGACTCTCCATATGTTCTTCATCTCTCTACGGAATGTACTCTCTTTACATAATTCCTCAACCTTCTCTCTATTATATCCGGAATTCTCTAAGATGCTCCAGATTTCGTTAGTTATGTCACTTACCTTCGATAGTATTATCGATCTCTCGTCGCTTAATCTGTCTATAGCCTCTTCAATAGTTATTTTGGATAAATCTTTATCGGGTCTCCAGTAAACGTGGATAATTATGTGATTTTCATCTTGGTTTACATCAAATTTTACATCCTCCTTCTCATATACTCTTTTTAACGCATTTAATGCTGTTATTGATAAATAATCCTCTAATCCACATAATTTTCCAGTCTTTTCCCAGCCTGATGTACCTATGATCCACTTCCTCCCAGCTATTATAATCCCCTTGTATAAGTCTTTAATTACTTTACACACTGGATCGCCCGAGTCATATAATTTAAGACTATTTACATACCTTACGTATGTTATGGGTTTATTTAATAGCTCTCCTACATCTTCATGAGGGTTCATCTCGATTCCCTCGATTAAATATTATAATTTATTTTTGGATAAAAAGGAGGAGGGGTAGGGGGAGAATTTTTGCCGTTTGCCACCTTTCTCTTAATGAGGCCTCTGAATTTCTTATGCCATTTGTATTTCTTCTCTCTAGGTAGGCTGGATAATATTACTTTTTGGTATGCTATCTTCTCTCTATGCCTGAGCTTTAAGTGCTTCAATAGTCTTGTAGTCTGGTGATGCGATAGACGTATACCTTTTCCATTACCTGGGTTGTACCCTAGTCTCCTCAGCGTCTCACGTATCAACTCTACTTGGGTACGATCCTTTAAATATAGCCATATTCCCCAGTATACTCTCTCATCCCTCCTATCCTTATACATTGTGATACATCCGTCCGCGTCGATTAATCCTGACAGTACTTGATATGGATAGTTTTCTAGAGCCCATTGAAGGTTCTTTATATATTTCTCCTTAGGAATGGTTAGGGCGAATGAGTACGATGGATCTACCTCAAAATGTACCGCGACATCCCCGTCTCTTCTTCTGTAGATCCTTGGGTTATACGGTTTAAATATACTTAAAACTAGTTTAATCAGTTCAGGATGAGTTGTAGTTAACTTTAGTGACAGTGTATAAGGTGACTCGCCTCTTAAATTGAAATCGTGAGCTAATCCAATTATATAAGCCTTTTCCTCCTCGGAACCTTTAAATCTAGCTCTCGGCTTCTTCAGCCTCGACGTATTATTTGAATTTTCTTCGGTGAATTTTATGAACTCATAGTCAATCAATCTCCTCATCAAGGTCTTTCTGCTTACTCCAATGTACTCTGCAATCATTGTTATAGGACAGTTATACTCGAGTATCCTCGCAAATAACTTCTTATCTAACTCGACCTTCTCTCTCTTACTTATATTTACAGATCTCCTAAGTCCTTCTAACAATGCTTTTAATTCATTATTGATCTTAGGGCGTTTAGGAACTCTAGATCTAGGTATATTATATTTCCTTAAAAGTCTGTATAATTGAGGCTTGCTTATGCCTAATATGTTACAGATCTTCTTAACAGACTGCTTTTCTTCAACATATAATTTAATCAATAAATTCCTTTGACCTAGCCGCCCCCTTTCTAGGGGGCTTTAAGAGGGATCGGGGGCGGCCTTCTATTTGAGTGGTCTAGGGACCTCCCTCTTAAAGCCTTTCCCAAGTCCCTAGACATCATTAAATCACCCTATGATAAACTCGGAGAATGGTTATTAACTGAATATAAGCTATGTACTGCTTAAAAGCTCTGTTTTTCAAGATATACAGTTTCTTACTCCCAGTATCCTATGATATACTCCCATCCCCTCCTCCCTTTATCCACTATAGAGTCGTCTCGACTCTATAGTGGCTTCCCTATACCCATCTCTCGATGGGGTATAGGTTTCTTCACCTATATAGCTTCTTATTCGCTATATAGGTTCATCCATTATTATCTAGTCTGTTTTACTGTGTTTTTAAAGACGCTCATAATAATGATTCTATTCCTCTTTATTTTCGTAGTAGATTTAGTATCTAGTATGGTTTAGTATGGAGTATATTTAATGCAGTAGATATAAATTATTTTTTGTAGGCTTTCTTCCGGGGTAGTATAGCATATATAATTATTTTATCTGGTTTTTCAAGTTCGAATAGTATTCGGTATTTCCCTACCCTCAGCCTATAATGGTTTTTAAATCCTTTAAGCTTTTTAATATCTAGTCTTTGAGAGAAGCCGTAGTCTCTTAGGAAACTTAGGGTATCTAGAATCATTCTCCTAGATTTTTGATTTAAACTATCCAGCTTCTTCCGGGCCTTGCCCGTGAGATATATCTTGTACCTCATTCTCTACCAGATTCTTTTAATACATCCTCTAGTTTTACAAGCTCTATCTTACCCCTCTCTTTCTCAGATTCATACTCTCTTATCGCTTCAACCTCATCGGGGAGAGGTTCTTCAACCCCTATTAATCTCTCTACCAGGAGATTCTCAAGGTGTTTAACCATGTCTTTAAGCTCTCGAATCTCATTAAGCAGCTGCTTCTCCAAGGCTGATTCAGGCATAGCATCTACACCTACACTATAATTTAATATCACTCAAATTCATTAATCTATCACTAGAGAAGGCTTACTCTATATAAGAAGGTTATGACCCCTTAAGAGGCATCATATTTTAAGATCTCATATTTAATACACTAATAATGATGCTTTATAATTTGAATCGATAAAACCCTACTTTTTAATTTTCTCTAAATAAATCGTTAGATACTCAACTTCTTATATTCCAGAGTTTTTCGACGGGTATACTATGATATTTTAGGTATATTTCTAGGGCTTTCCTCATTCTTATCCTACCGCCTTCCCTTATCATTAGTACTATTCCATCTAGTTCTAGTGTCTTCATATCTTTATTCCTAAGGAATCTCTTTATTGACTGTAGCATTCCATTCACTTCGTATTTTCTTATGAGTTTCTTAGCCTTTGATAATGTCTTTAAAGTATTTATATTATCTTCTTTAAACCCTGTTTCAATGAGTATCTTCCATAGTCTATCGTTATCTATCTTCCTTATACTCCCTGTCTCTGTGAGTCTATAGTATTTGAAGTAGCATTCAACCGGCTCTTTAACACCCTTCATGATTA
>DQXH01000054.1 GCA_011043415.1 Thermoprotei archaeon
CCTAAAAAACTTTATTATATTTGAATCAGGCTCTCCAACATATAATGTCCTCTCCAACTCAACACTGTATCCACTTATATTGGCTCCAGCCCCGGTAACTAGCAAATCTCCCTTCTTAATCTTGAAATGTTGTGTGATTGAATGGGGATAATATGAATGTCTACCTATCTGCCCTCTAAATGTGGCGTGTGCACCTGGATAAGCTGTAGTAGGTATATATAATCCCTTTAAAGCCCTGATCATAGCTAAAGTAGCTTCGGTGCTTGCGGCTAGTGAGACTTCATCTTCATATATACCCGGCTGGATATAATCTTGAAGCAGTCTATGGGCGTATATCGTCCATTTAGCACTTTCACGCATCAGCCTAATCTCTTCCTCCCTCTTAACCATTCTCAGCTTTTCAATCAAGTCTCTCGCATAAATGAATTTAGCTTCTCTTAAGACTTCGCTTAACCTAGGTCCTCTATATCCATAAATATGTCCATATCCATCAACGTCAAACCCGATCCTCCTATTAGATAACCCGAGTTCCACTAAAGTATCTCTTATCCTATAAATAGGATGAGTTTCATCGGGATACTCCATGTAATATACTATTTTATCTACATAGGCGTATTCCTCTGCATGCTCATACTCCAATCTGGGTACAATAAGGATCTTCTCACCATTCTTTAGTACAGTTAAGGCTAACGGTCTTTCGGTAGGGATGTAGAAGAAGTTAGTTAGATATGCTATATTAGCCCGGGAGACTATATATAGTGCATCTAATCCGTTTCTCTCCATAGAACTGATTACCTTCTCGAGTCTATAGTCTAGCTCCTTCCTAGATATAATAAGCTTCAATCAAACCACCTTAAATAAAGATAAATCTATTAGCCTAGATATAGTATAATTTACGTATATGAAGTTTTATCCAGTCTGGTCTGATTCAATGGGTGCAAAATCCTTCTCCACAGTGGTGGATGCAAGTGGACATAGGATTTTCATCGATCCCGGAGTAGCTATTATGCAGCCATCATATCCCGGTGATAGGCGTTTACATATTAAATGGGCTGATGAAGCATATAATAAGATAATCGAGTATTTAGCCGATTCAGATATTGTAATTATAACACATTATCACCATGATCATTACCTATGGAAGGAGGGTGATATCGAATATTATAGCGGGAAAAAGCTTCTGATTAAGGACCCGAATAAGTATATTAATGATAGTCAGTGGGATAGGGTTAGAGAATTTCTTACATTATACTTAAAAATGTTGTATGAAGTTGATCTAGAGTCTATGTACATATCTAAGTCTATGTCAGAGTGTATAGACTATGTTAAGGATTATAAAATCGCTTTATCAAAGGATTTCGGGGAATATAGTGAGAGGAGGAGTGAGCTACTTGAAAAGGGGTTTAAATGGTTCGAAGGTAGGTGTAGAAAATGGAGTTCAAGCCCATGGATTAAAGAGCTAAATGAATTTAACATTATATTCATCGACGCAAAGAGCTTTAAATTCGACGATCTAACACTTAGATTTACCGGCCCACTCTATCACGGTATAGAGTATTCTAGAACGGGGTGGGTTATAGGAGTTGTACTGGAGTATTTAAATAAAAAAATTATATACTCATCTGATATACAGGGGCCGACTATAGAGGATTATGCATACTGGATAATTAATGAGGATCCAGACATATTGTTTCTAGATGGTCCACCGACTTATTTAATACCATATATGTTCAACCTAGTAAACTTTAGGAGGACTATAGATAATATTAAATGGATAATTAGAGATACGAATAAACTTAAGATGATAATATATGATCATCATCTAACAAGAGATATAAAGTTTAGGGAGAGGGTTGGAGACATATATAAATATGCCTCGGAATATGGGATAGAGTTACTTGATGTAGCTACATATTTGGGTGTTAAGCCTGCTTATGAGCTGGTAAAGTAACTAGCCTATTATAAACGATACCTTAACATATACCTTATATGTAATCTCAGAGGGAGGCATGATTTCAGTGTAATAAGGGATGCCCGCCGCCTCGGGAATATAGTAATAACGCCATCTAGGGTATGAGCCACTTATCTCTTCAACGCTCGCTACACCGATGATGCTTAGACCTAATGAGTCTGCTATCGTCTCAGCCTTCTTCCGTGCATCCTCCACAGCGTCTTTAAGAGCCTCATCCCTAAGAGTAGCTAGTTTATCCGAAGAAACCGTAAATGTTATGCTAGATATCCTATTTGCCCCAGCTGCAACTGCTTTATCAATTACCTCGCCGACAATATCCAAGTCTCTAACCCTAATTTTAAGCATGTGGTCTACGCAAAAACCTAATAAGATCTCTCCACTGCTGGAATATTTTGGATATAAGTCGTATCGAATGGTTTCTATATCCTCCTCACTAATACCTAACTCAGTCAATACTCGGGTGACGTTATTAATTATCACAGCATTCTCCTGTATCGCCTGTATAGCCTTCTCAGCCTTAGTCGAGGCTCCTAAAATTATGATAGCTAACTCAGGCTCTACACGTATAGTTCCGACACCATAAACCTCGATTATATTTGTATTAGAGTTAAATACCTGTGTATTAATCGCATAAATCTTTATACTCCATACACCATATAGATATCCTAAAAACCCGGCTAATGATATTATAACTATTATTAAAATCACAATTATTTTATCCTTAAAATCCATATATACCACATTAAAGAATTTATTTTCACTACTTAAAAGCTTATTATCAACCTAATATAATTAATCGCTGATATATGTTATATGAGTGGCTCAGGCCCCTTCTTTAGATATGGCGGCTTTACTCTAAATATCACCAGGGAGTATTCAATATAATTTAAGTGATTTAAAACGAGTTTCTTCCCCATTTTCGATAATATGAATACTGGTATTGATAAGCCGATTTGAAGTATCGACTTAGGACCTACAATCTCTCTCACATATTTAGATGCAGACGCCCATACTAAATCTGCGTCAAGCATATTTAACGCCTCTTCCTTAGATACTCCAGTATTACATACGATGAATAATATAGCTTTAACATCACTCTTCGACTCGTATTCCCTGATTAATTTAATGGTTTCTGACTGAAATCCAGCTACAGTCACTGCAATCTTTCTATACCCTAATTCCACAGCCTTTTTAAATGTCTCATAAGGATCAATTTTAGCAGTCTCCCGATC
>DQXH01000027.1 GCA_011043415.1 Thermoprotei archaeon
ATATATTAAGGGAGGTTCATAATCCGTTAAATTAGTATTAAAATCTACTATAACTCTAAATGACTCTGTAAATATCCAGTCTGAGTCTCCTCTGATGATATATCTATATTCTCCACCTAAATCCCTAATGTAGAATAGGTATGGAGCGACTATTCCCCTGTCCCTTGTATGGTTAATTAAAGTGTTATTGTAATATAGATCGCTTTCAAACCGATATAAGCCTCGCAAGGTGGGAGGATCTAGGTTAGAGACCAGCATACCAGATACATTTATATATCTGAACTCTCTAACACCCCTTGAGACACGTGTATACATGTAGAATGGTGGTTTAGTAGGATTAATATCCCTCCCTGTATACAATGGGTCTAAAACAGTTAATGACGAGATAGATATATCTTTGGTGAGGGTTAGGAAGTATCTATCCTCATATCTGCTATTATTTTCTGGAACTATCGGCTTGAGGAGGCTTGCATATACATTATATTTAACCCCCTGATAGAATGGTAGGAGGATGATGTAGGTATAGTTTCTACCTGGTGGAAAGACTGCAAATCCACTGAAGGCATTTATACCGGGTAATGTTGATGAAGAATCGAATTCATATCGAGACATCATATTAAATTGGATTATATCAGGTGTATCGAATATAACCCAACTATCTATAAATAATTCTGTTGAAAAGTCTATGCCTCTATATCTATTACTCCATAATAGAGGGTTTGGAATCGCTAGGTACTGTATGCTGAAATAGATGGGATCCCCTGTAGAATGCTTGACATATAGTTTATAGTCACTTAGATTCCATACACCATAATGATATATAATGATTGGGGAATACTTCTCCGTATAGAATCCATATATATGTGCCACAGGCTGGAGTGTATACCCTCCATAAATATAAGGTAGATTCACCTCCTTAAACTCCTTATAATCCATGCTGATATATCTATTCCCAACGAGATATAGGATATTGCTGTATATGAAGACTGGACCGGGGATATATTTTCTACCCATCAGTGGATTTAATGAGACTCCATACAACTTATACTTACCTGGTATTAGGTTAAACCATTCAGTATAGTTGTATTCACCGGTTTCATTATTGTAACTCCATTTGAACCCATGTGGGAGAATCCATTTCTTAGGATAATCCACATTATAAACCATGAATAAGGTATCAAAATATTCTCCACCATATGTCGCATTAACTTCTAGAACAATAGTTTTTGCAACGGTAAATAGTATCGTATAATTATATAGGTTATCTACGGATATGATGCATCTTCCATAATACATTCCATACGGTATCGACGGCGATGCCTGTAGCGTCAATTGATTCCCATCGTATGAGACTGATAAGTAACCATCTATATCCATCGACTCATTAAAGAACTCTTTAGATATGAGTTTAACCGACGTTATTGAGTGGCTACCCCCAATTAAGTTATATATTCCAATAGTTTTTGAATCGGATCCATCATAAAATTTATTTAGCATTATAGCGGTATTTACGTCGGTAAAACCGACTACAGCCTCAACCGATTTAACCGCGTTAACTAAACCTACACCCTCTGAATATACATCGTACCCGAGTGAATCTGCCGATGATATTACCACACTTCTAATTACACTAGCGTTCCAGTCTGGATGCACCTGCTTTATCAGTGCAGCTAATCCAGCTACATGGGGTGCCGCCATACTAGTACCACTTAACGGTATATAATCCCCGCCATCTCCATATAATATGTAATCTTCTAAGGATTTTGACAATGTACTGTTTCTAGCTAATGGAGCTATAATATCCACTCCAGGAGCCACAACCTCGGGTTTAGGCCTCCCATCTCCAGTGGGTCCTCTACTACTAAATTCAGCTAATTTATAATCCTTTGTAATAGCCCCTACAGTGATCGCCTTCTTCGCTACAGCGGGAGTACCTAATGAACTATAATGTGGGCCTTCATTTCCAGCCGCGACTACAACGACTACATTATTATCTACAGCCCAGTCTACAGCCATGCTAAGCGGATCACTGCCATCTCCATTCATCCCTCCCCCTAGACTCAAATTAATTATATCGACACCATCCTCCACAGCCTCCTCAATACCCGCTATAATCCAGCTATCATATCCAATACCCTCTTTATTAATTACTTTAATATTTGCTAGTAGCGCCCCAGGTGCTACACCCGTAAATTTCCCATGGCTTGCGACCCCTGTTCCAGCTGCAATACCAGCTACATGAGTACCATGTCCATAATAATCTATTGGAGGCTCGTCTGGAACCATAGACACGTTGATAATGATTTTACATGTACCATTCGGGAAATAGAAATCGGGATGATGCCCATCTATACCCGTATCTAATATACCTATTATAACCCCACTTCCATTAATAGAATACCCATATTCACGTTCCAACTCACTCCATAGAGTAGGATCCTTAATCATAGGGACGGACTCATTTAGTAATACATGAACCCTATGATCAACCGATACATCTACATTTAACCCTAGATAGATAGGTAATGTAGAATTCTCGATAGGTAGTTCAACCGATATAAATGGGAGGCATTTATATATGTGAAGTACATTGCCTCCAATCTTATGAATAAATGTAATTATAGAATTTAGATTATCTTTATACTGTAATATGAAGCGTAGTCTAACTTCGTTTAAAAACTCACTCGATAATATTTTTACAGACTTTCCATCAGTTATGTTTATGTTAGGTATATCCTTAACAGGATATAGTAGATTAGGTGTCAGCACTATATAATCTGTATCATTAATCGATATAATCGATATCTTAGGTTGAATAGACTTTGAATCTACACCTAATACCACATCCCATTTTCTAAAATCATCGATGTATGTACCCTCAACAATATTGTAATTTAATGTGGATGATAATATTGATAGAATGATTATAAACACCAAAACTCCATAAAATGGCCTCATTACTATAAATAGAGAAGATTTGAATGTAATATAAGTTATAGAGGATTACTTAATAAGGAGTAATATAATATAGAAAAATTTTATTTGGTTATACCCAGGTATAACTTAGCGAATTGTGGATGCTCCATCAACTCCTGAGGGCTCCCTTCATACCTCATTGTACCGCTGACTAATAG
>DQXH01000029.1 GCA_011043415.1 Thermoprotei archaeon
AGTATAGGTTTGTATAGTCGTCGACCCATTCAGCAGTGATAACCTTAGGTGAATCTACGACGAATGATGTCTGAGGATCTTTAGAATATATGTCACCCGTCCATGCATTAAATTTCTTAGATAATATCCAACTTACTGGAATGGTGGTTTCCTCCACTCCTATAGAAATACTTGTTCCTTTGTCATACCATCCAGATCCATATACAGATCCATATTCAGATGTTACAGATACAAAATACTGTATTTTATATGTAGCAGTTAACTCTATATCATTCTCTAGATATCCTGTCCATGTACTATTTTTAACTCCATCACTCCACTCTAAGAATATATATTTAGTATTTCTATTAGATATCTCTCTTTCTACTTTAACACTTATGTTCCCCCACATAATATTGTTAAACTTTGCGGTACCACTAGCGTCTGTAATCATGCTCTTCTTAACTCCAGAACCATCTATAACTGTCACATTAATACCTTCAATGCCAGCACCATCTTCAGTCTTTAGAATTATCTTAATATTTAAAAGCATATCTATATGAACTCTATATTCAGCGTATATAGCTTGATATCCTGGTTTACTTGCATATACCCGTATCACATCATCACCAGGTAAGGTAGGTATATATATTGCCTCGAATATGCCTTCTTCATTTGTTACGCCATTTGAAGGGATGCTGCCTTTATCACATGACAAAATTAGTTCTACATCCTCAACAGGTATACCCCGATTATCCACTTTAATACTCAATTTAATGGATTCATTCGTGTATATTGAACTTTTATCGCTGGATATATTCAGGTTTAATGGTAGAATAATGCTGTTTACTGTTATAGATGTAGGCTCATATCCTGGAGCTGCTATAGATATTACAGCTTTACCCGGTTCTTCAGATAGGTGGAGTTTCGCCTCGACATAAGCAGAACCCGAGTTCATCATTACAGTCTCATCTACATCTATTACGCTTGGATCACTACTCCTTAAAGATATCTTAACAGGTATTTCGGGTTTTGCAGGCCTACCCTGAGAATCAAGTAGCTGTATATAAATTGGATAATCTTCGTCATTTGCGATGAAAGTAGTATATGCGATTGCTGAAAGTATGGATGGGAAAGGCTCGATCGTCTTAACTAAGATAGTATCTGATTCATATCCCTCCGCAGATGCTGTTATGTTAGTCTCTCCAGGATGGCTTGTTGACGTAAAATCAATATATTCAAATGACTCACCATTCCTTATCACTATATTCTCAGGAACTTTACCATATGCCTCGGTAGAAGATGATAAATATACTAATATATTCTCTTGGGCGGCTGCCGGTCTACCATTTTCATCCTGAAGCTGAACATATAAAAATGGATATACGTCTCCAGTAGCTCTGATATTAGTAGGTCCTATACCAAGCTTTAATTTAACTGGAGGGGGAGCGTAAGTCCTTACTTCAATACTATCCGATGTGAAGTTATTTGCGGATGCCGTCACTGCTGTAGACCCAACTAATTTAGTGGTGATAAAATCTGTATAAGCTATAGAAGAACCCGGTTTTATTACTATTGAATCATTAGATAAGTCTCCATATAACGTATTTGATGATGATAGATATACATCTATAACTTTAGACGCCACTATAGGGCGCCCTCCAAAATCTTCAACTTGAACTACAATAGCATTTTCATATGTAGCGTCTCCGGGAGGGAATACTGGTGGTGCTGCATATACTTTCAGGTACCCTATATCACTATCCGAGGGAACTATTACATCTATATAAGTTTTACCTGCTTCAAGACCTCTAGCCTGGACAGTAACTTCAAGTCTGCCTTCATTGCCATCTGAACTGGAATATAATTTATTATATATACAATATTCACCAGCATGTAATGTTACATGAGTCTCCTTAAAATAGCCTAGTAAAACATTTGAACTTGTAAATGTAAGTACTATATCTCTATCGGCATATGCTGGATATCCATTCTCATCGACTAGATAGGCTGTTATAAAGACGAATGACTTATCAAGTCCGTTTGATATCAGTTTTGATGGCGCAGCTACAACCATGATTCGCCTAGGCTTAGGACCTATAGTTGTTACAATATCTCTTCCACTCTCAAATCCACTTGCAGATGCTGTAATTATAGTTGAACCTGCAATTGTAGTCGGCTTAAACTTAGCAATCGCATATGTACTACCCGCCTGGATCGTAATTTCATTTGGATATACATCTCCTACTAATATATTGGAAGAATACAGTGTTATCCTAATATTCTCGGGTGCTCTAGCAGGCTTGCCAAGAACATCTTGTAAAATAACTACTACATTAGCCTCCTCTGAAGATGAGGGTAATAATACATCTGGATAAACATATAAAGCTAATTTCTTAGGATATCCAACTGAATACTCAGTTTTAATTAATATACTACCAGACTGGAATCCAGGGGCCATAGCGGTTATAACGGCTGAACCAGGCGTCTCACTAGTCCTAAAATATGTTATTACATAATGTGAACCTGCTTTTAACTTGACTTCAGAAGGCGGTTCGGCGGCACGCGTATCAGATGAAAACAACTTGATTATCACATCGTTATTCAGTTCAACTGGTCTCCCCTCAGAGTCTTGAATCTCAATATATAGGGGATACTCGCTGCCATCCGCTCCAACCGAGGATAGAGGCTGTTTCAATACTATTCTAAGGCTTTCACTAACATTTTTCTTAGAATAAACAGGCATAGTTGATATTGAAGTACTTAGAATCAGGCCTATTATGAAAATTATAAAGATTATATTTATTTTCATTATATACTGTAATTGTAGATATGAATATAATAATCTTTTGTATAAAGATTATCGACGTAACCCAGCTATAATATGGTGGAATTCCAATATAATTATAGCTGTTTAATTACTATAATTAGTAAGGGAAGTAAGAGATATATTGGTAACGAATTTTTCTCCTTGGCCCTTCAACATGTTCAGAAGGTCTGTCTCTATGTTCATCCTGATTTCAATTTTAACGCCATTGTCCTAGGTTTATTTGACTCTGGTTAACTAAATCCTCATATTCAACTCTAATAAAA
>DQXH01000107.1 GCA_011043415.1 Thermoprotei archaeon
CGATATCCAAATACCTAGTTACATTATTAATTCATCCGATCTTTACCTTAGTTCCATATACTATTCTAGGGAGGAATCTTGCAATGATATATCTCTGTATCTCATTTGTACCCTCGTAGATCGTTGTAATCACCGAGTCTCTCAGATATCTCTCTATACCTGTTTCAAAATCTACACCACTCCCACCATGTATCTGTACAGCCTCCCTAGCACAGTATTCAGCGGTTTCAGTAGCGAATACCTTAGCAGCACTACCTGCTAATGCGACCTCTGGAAGAGCTTTTTCAGGGTGTTTAAACTGCTCCTCACTTATGTTTGCAGCCCAGTAAGTAAGTAGTCTCGATGCTTGTATACGTGTAAACATGTCTGAGATCTTAAATGATAATCCCTCAAACTGATATATCTTCTTACCAAATGCTTCTCTCTGTAATGCATAGTCCATAGCCTTTTCAAATGCTCTCTGCGCGATTCCCAATGCCTGTGCAGCTATATTTATCCTCGTGAAATTTAGAAGGATCATTGTATAATAATATCCCTCTCCCTCTCTCCCAATTAGGTTATCAGCTGGTATCTTAGCATCTTCGAATATTAACTCATAAGGCCTATCTCCACGCATACCCATAATATTTAATTTCGACCCTATCTTAAGGCCTGGAGCATCTCTCTCAACTATAAATAGTGACATACCCTCATGCAGCTTACTCGAATTAGGTGGAGAAGTCCTCGCTAATACCACTATATACTTCGCATAATCAATCGTGCTTATGAATATCTTCCTACCATTTAATAGATAATAATTACCCCTCCTCTCAGCAGTTGTCTGGATACCTGCAACCCAGCTACCAGCCTGTGGCTCAGTATATGCCCCAGCAGCAGGATTCCCCTTAGCTATATCTGTGAGGAAAGTCTTCTTCTGCTCTTCACTACCCCATAATATAAGTGATAGGATAGGGAAATCTGTCGTATCAAGTATAACACCTAGTGATGGGATTATCCTACTTAATTCTTCAATCACTATAATCTTTGAAATCTGATCACCACCCTGACCACCATACTTCTCAGGGATCCCGATGCTGAATAATCCTAGATCTATAATCTCATCATATATATCCTCCGGAATCTTATCCTGAACCTCGATATCCCTCCACACGGGTTCAAGCTTCTCCTCAGAGAACTTTCTAATAGTCTTTCTAAGTAGTTCATGTTCAGGCTTTAAAGGTATATTATATATGTCTATAGACTTGAATGGAGTCACCATGTAACCACCTAAGATTAAATATATGATCAGCATGATAAATTTGAAAATAGTAGAGTAACCATACATAAACTGAAATTTGTCTTTTTAAAAAAGTTTATTATGATAGTGTATAGTTGATTGGCTCACGGGGTCTCCAAGCCCCCTATAATCCCAGGTGGGATGAATTTAAGGCAACGAAGCCTCAGACGACCACCCATAATATGAATCTAGCAATACTTTCTTAACCAGTTCATAGTCAGGTGGTATAGGGTTGTAAATCAAGTCCGGATCCTGTAGAATCAGTGATATCAAATCATCTAGATCCGACTTAAATATATCCTCTGAAACGTAATCCGAGTATTTTATGCTTCCACCCAATTCCTTTATAAAATTATATATCTGGATATATAGAGGGTCCTTAGTGGATAATCCTTCCCTATATAGTCTCATGGAGATATGTTCATATTTACTCCTAGCCTCATCGGATTCATAATTTGCCTTCACAGCATACGGAAGTACTATCCCAACGGATTTACCGTGGTGGATATTATACCTGCCTCCCACTATATGAGCGATGCCATGTGCTATACCTAATCCAGAGTTGCTGAAGGCTATACCAGCCATATCTGCTGAGACATGTATGATCCTCCTTAATTCAATATTACCTAGATCCTCCATCAACTTCGGTAAGTATCTAAATATATTTACTATAGACGCCTCTGCAAGGGCATCTGTATACGGGTTGGAGGTATTAGATACATATGACTCGACGGCATGTGATAAAGCATCTAAGGCGGTATATAACGTTAAGTCTTTAGGCAGGTTTACTACGAAACGTGGATCTAGTACAACGATTGTAGATACGAGTTCATAGCTACCTAGTGGAATCTTGATCTTCCTCCCATCCTCTACACGTGTATATACAACGGCTAATGTAGCTTCGCTGCCAGTCCCACTCGTGGTAGGTATGGATACAAGCTTAGCCTTCCTACCGACGCCGATCTTAATTAGTGGGGAGATATCCTCTATATTAAAGTCTGGAGCCTCATATAGTATCCATCCGCCTTTAGCCGCGTCTATAACGCTTCCCCCTCCCAATGCAATTATAATATCTGGCTTATACTCTCTAACAGCCTCACCAAGTTTATAGACGCTATCTACAGTAGGCTCAGGCTTAACATCCTTATATATAGTATAATTGAAATCCTTCAACTCATCCGTCAAAATCTTATGGAGACCGATTTCATACAACTTCTCGTCGGTAACTATGAAGATCTTTTTAACATCCTCATCCCTAAGATACTCGATAAAACTATCTAATGCATCGAAGCCCTCAAATATAATCTTAGGGAGATATATTCCAGGCATATAACCACAATAATAAAATTAAATGTAAATATCTAAATAGTTTACTCCTATAACAATTAATATACCTAATCTCGTTGGAACCACTATATACCTCCATCTCCTATCAATCTTATCTATCAAGTTAGGTGGCGGGAGGATGGCATTATGGAAGAGTATAATCCCATCTTTAGATAGCTTATCCTCCAGAATCTTGAGATCATCTAAGTACAATCTTTCCTAATATCTAAAAGATTAAGTCGACTTACCTATTTAACTCTCTGAGAAGAATTCTTAAGTCTTCATTAACATACTCAATATCGACGTTATAAAATTTAAAGTATTTAAATAGATTTAACATAGTCTCGAACCTC
>DQXH01000043.1 GCA_011043415.1 Thermoprotei archaeon
AGATGCCTATAATAATTTATTAGAGATGGATTATACTCCTTCAATACATTTATGATACTCTCTCTAACACCGAGTCTAAATCTAATTACATCTGAGTAAACATAGTCTACATGAGACTTTACAGAATACTTTAGTATCTCATCCAATTCAGATTCATCGTCATTTATATATGGCATTATAGGGGCTATAAAGACCCATGTCTCGAGAGACTTACTAAGCTTCTCCACGGCCTTAAACCTAGATTTAGGTCTAGGTGCATATGGCTCGAAATAGGATATGTATCGAGGATTTAATGAGGAGATTGAGAAGCCTACATCCGCATTCATATTCGTGAGGAGATCTAGATCCCTTAATACGAGTGGAGATTTAGTCTGTATAGAGACCCTTAAATCCCTCCTCCTACTCAGTATCTCTAAAATCCTTCTTGTAAGCCTTAACTTAGCCTCCCAAGGCATATATGGATCTGAGTATGTACCTATCCCTATGACAGAGCCCTCTTCAAATCTATTTAAAACCTTAGTTAACACCCTAGGCAGATATATCTTGGCCTCTACATACTCACCCCACTTATATTTGATGCCACGTAATTTAAAGTACCTCATTGAATAGCAGTATCTACATCCAAATTCACATCCAAAGTATGGGTTGATACTATAATCCAACTCCGGTAATGGCGTTTTATGGAAGTAGTAGCTCCCCTCCAGCCTAAGCTCCCTAACAACTTTATACATATTCACTCATTCTCCTCTGCCTAAATATAAAATCCAGAAGGAAACTCCCGATATCTTCCCTCGGAGTCTTTAGCCTGCTATATACGTATCTTAATGCATTGACTAGGTTATTGAACTTTATAGTCTTACCCATGAACATCCTTCTGACAGATTCTCTAACTATCCATACACCCACTGGAAATACATATGATGGGTAAATCTCCCTAAATATGACTACAGTGGCTTGCCTACCAATCGAATTTAGGTACTCTAAAGTGGCTAATCTAGATGCATAGTAGCAGCCACCTATCTCAGCATAATCCTCTCTACCACCATATAATTCATAGTCACTCTCAATTACGATTCCATCACCGAGTCTATTCCAGAATGTTCCGGGATACCATGCCTCAATAAACTCATAACTCCAGTGTCTAGGGATTAATACCGCTATAAACTTATTTCCCAATGCATTATACTCATAGACCTCGATATCATTAATTAGAGGATACTTCTTAACCATCTTTATGAGCCTCCTACCGATGATATCGTCGACCGCTGTAATACTCCATCTAGTAGGGACTATCCTACGAGACCTTCTAAGTCCCAAGCCTCCGACGCTGAATACCCTCTGGATACGACTTATTGGTATACCCTTTAAATATAGATTCCATACTGCATCCTCAGCTCTTAAGTCGTAATCACTTGAAGCCCTCTCAACCCTATAATCAATTTTTAAAGTCCCTAACCTAAGATTCTCTAGAGGACCCCTAGGCCCGAATGGAATGATATCCTCATCAATCTCAATAAATTTAACTGGAGTCCTAGCCAATTTAAGCTCCACCTCAGGGCTTAAGATACTTAATGAGATATCAAGAATATCTTGATAATATCTATCGCCCTCCCTAGCAATTGATACGTCGACCCTCTTACCTCCAAAAACCAGTATACTACGCATCTCAAGAATCTTATCTAAGCTATAATCTATCCAATACTCTGGATAATCATATATTCTAGTATCTCCCTGGATAGGTGGGACTAGAGGACCTAGATATACCTTAGGATAACCATATCTACCTACAAATATACTTGGGGGAGTATTACCATATATCTCCCTGGTATATAAACTACGGATATACTTAGACACGGCCTCAAACTCCATTATCACAGGGCATTTAGGCTTTCCACATAGATTACTCCTCCCCCTACATAATACACATATACTATTTCTAGATAGCCTAGGCTTAACTACATCCCTCCATATACCGCTTTTAATCACCCTATCTAAATAGTCGTAGATATCCATGTTCATATCCTTCTCAGGACAGATTTAAACAGACTCATAATAATAATCATTCACTTAAGTATATAACCTGATTAAAGGAACTTTAATAAAATACTCAAGTATAATCTTCATAGACAACTTCGACTTGCCTCTAGCCCTTGCAACAAATTTAAATGGGTATTCACATATACTGAATCCACCTTTAAATAGATAATATAGGGTCTCAACCTGAATTATAAAGCCGCTGCTCTTAAAATCCTTATTCACCAGATACTCTAAAACCCCCCTCTTAAACGCTCTAAATCCCGATGTGATATCCCTAACCCACAATCCTAAAACAGTCCTAGCATACTTATTTGCAAATCTACTAACGACCTTCCTATATATATTCCAACCCTCTACAGACCCTCCCTCAATATATCTAGATGCAATTACAACGTCGCACCCCTCAGACAACCTCTTAACTAGATCAGGTATTAATTCCGGCGGATGCTGTAGATCGGCGTCCATCTGCACAATATAATTATACCCTCTCTTAACAGCCTCATTATAACCCCTTAATAGAGCGGTACCTAATCCCCTAACACCATGTCTAACTATTAAGTCGATATTATCATAGCGCGACATGAAATCCCTTACAATATCTATAGTACCATCTCTACTCTCATCATCTATAACTAGAATATCGTATTTACATGGTAGGTTAATTAGTCTCTCAAGGAGTATACCTATATTCTCAGCCTCATTATAAGTAGGTAGTATAATGATGGTCTCAGAGTACATATTAATCACTTGAAAGTAGATTGAAGCATTTTAACAGCCTCGTCGATGGATAGGGAGCTTAATATAGAGTCTTCCTTGAATACTAGGTTAGACTCCATACATCTATAGGGGTAACCACCGTATAGATAGTCTTTAATGAAGTCGATTACACGCTCTGTAGCCTCACCATTACC
>DQXH01000125.1 GCA_011043415.1 Thermoprotei archaeon
AACGCCTTTGCCTTTAAACCTGGAGTCTCCATCTCGCAACTCGATTGCTTCATGAACTCCTTTAGAAGCGCCAGCTGGAACGGCTGCTCGACCGAATCCGATTCTTGTAGCCACATCTGCTTCGACGGTTGGATTGCCTCGAGAATCTATTACCTCTCTAGCGGTAACATATGTTATAATAAAATCCTCTTCTTCTTCGAACATGTTGGTCACCAAGTCAATAACAAGCAAAGGATGAATAAAAAGTTAGTGAGACAATGAAATTAGTAAAATTTCAGATTTCCCATGCCTTCTTCATATATCCGAAGTTCCAGCGTTCATCATCTAAAAATGCCTGATGTTCTATATGAACATCGGATTTTCCTAAAGTTCTTCGGATCACAGGATATAGGGAGCTCTAGATTATTTATACTTTCCCATTTAAAAACATCAGCTTCTATACTCATGAAAATCCAGACTAAGATAATAACGGTAGCAGGCACTGTGATAATGATAGGTAATATTATTTTAGCCTTAAACCCGTTCCAAAGCGTGTATATTACTAATAGATAGGTAGAGACGGCTGCTAGTGCAGAGACTATAATTAATCTTAAAATTACTACCTCGGGTTTATCCATCAACCCACATCACCAAGATAAAAAGCTGAAGTATAAAAACGGGATTAAATATTCAAGCGAATACCTTTAGTTTTTACACTTATTATAGTTCTATACATTCTCAGTAAAAGTCTTAATAATATCTTTAATATATAGCTACTTGGATTCTTTAATGAAGTTTTTATATAATATTTTGATAATATCTTCTCAGCCCAATATAAATCGTGTTTAAGACAAATCTCACCTAACTCTCTAAGTGGACCCTCAATCTTCTCCTTTAAGTACCAACTCCTATCTTTAAAATATCCCATCGGTACAAAATACATAGGAACTATTAGACTCGGATATTCCCTCAGTCTCTCTACAAGCTCTATAGTCTCTATAATGTCTTCCTCATCTTCACCAGGTAAGCCTACTATCAGTGTAGATGCAGGTATAATATTATTCTCACTCATTATTCTAAATGCATCTATAACAATATTTGGCCATAAATCTGGATTATATGGAGCTGCTTTAGCCGGCATGATCTTCTTAGCAAGCTTTCTAGATCCTGTCTCAATACCTACCTCAACACCTATATAATCTTGTTTATCGTAGATTATATCCATTACTTTAGAAACCAGTCTATACTTTTCCTCAGAATATTTTATAGCTGCTAATGATACATGACTCCATGCGATCGAATCAACTCTCTCCATAACCTCTTTATGAAGCTTTAGAATAGGCTCTGGACGTGGTATTACTCCATCAGCACCATATAAGAACACATCTTCAGAGTGGAGTATCACTCCATTAACACCATACGCTAGGTTTACCTCAATCTCTTTAATAATTTTCTCTATAGGGATGTATCTTAACGGTCTTAACATAACACTGCAGAACCTGCATTTCCTTGGACATCCCCTCATAATCTCTACGAGCCCATTTACAGATGCATGTTTAATTATAGGGATTTCATCTATAGACGGGACATCATCCACACCTACGTACATGTATAATGGAAGAGGCTCATTGTTCAGAATCCTATCAGCAATATCAATTATAACCTTCTCAGCCTCACCATCTATTATAGTATCTATCTTCCATAAATCTATAAGCTCGGGACGCCATAACCACTGCCATGAGGCCGGCCCTCCTATAATAAATTTCAATCCACTCTCTCTAGCCTTTACCATGGCTTTAGAATTCATAAACCTCCTGAAAGACTTAGAATTTACCGGTTCCCTACCTGTTATTATCCACCATTCTGAACTTGGCGGGCCTAATGCAAAGTAGTCATGATGACCGATTAAGATCGCCTTAGAACTATCAATATATCTATCTATATAATCAGGATCTATGACGTATGCATCATAACCAGCATCTTGTAAAGAAGCCTCGATCTTCCTCAATCCATATGGAGCTTCAACTGGCCGTCCATACTCATCAACCTTAGGCCTAGGCATTGATATCCAATTCCATACACTCTCTGGAATTCCCATTGGAGGGGATGTAGTCATAAAGCCTAAGAATTCATATCCATGGTGATTAGTCATCATAGACCTATCTGTAGTTATTATAAAGTCCATCTTCATCCGCCCTCACCACCCATATTTTTATAGTTCTAAAATGATTTGTTAGAACGTAGTCTCTCAACATCTCTATAACATCTCTTTTAGAAAGCCTTGGATTATTAATTATAATATCAATCGCCCTATACTTAACCTGGAAAGACTTTAATTTATAGACATCATCAGGGCCTTTAACATGGAATACAAGCTTACTACCGTACTCCATAATTGAAGACCATATCTTTAGAGATACATATTAAAATTAAGTTTTCTATATTTATTCTCAGACTATCTTAGTTGCATCCTAACATAGTACACTATATTTCGATTTATAATTTTACTATAAGTTGATTATATATAAACTTAAACCAGTCGCATAATTTTAATTTCGTTAAGCTAAAGATTTTCCCCAAGAGGTATAGTAAAGTTAAGGAATATGTTGAGAAGCTGGTGGTTTCAAAAGACCTTCAAGTTATAGTAGAAGAGCTAGAGAAGCTGAAAGGCGAAGTTAGAATAGTGTACGCTGACATCCACGTTTACAAAAGGATAAAGAGGGTACTAAGCGAAGTTAAAGTTGTATGCTTTATCATCATTGTATCCTTGTTGTCATGCTAAAGGAAGTTCATGGTTTACATGTCTCCGTATCGATTATCCTGCTACTCTAAAATATATTAAAATGATATGGATCGTAGAAGGAGGAAGCAACTAGGGTGTAGCACCGCAGGTTAGAAGAAAGAAATAGGCGCTGGGATAGTATTTATACTTTCCC
>DQXH01000091.1 GCA_011043415.1 Thermoprotei archaeon
ACGTAATCCCTCTTATCCATAAGGGCGAGGACCCTAGATACTCTATATAGGCTTATTGAAGCCCTGTGGCTTACACCGGCTACTACGTCATCCCTACTACGTATATATGTAAGGAGGTCTACAATATACTTCGCTACACGCTCACCAATATGTATACCCTCCTTAATAAATGAAACCAACTTATTTACAGTATCTACGTTAGTGACTGGCTCTATATATTTTACATCTAGGTAATCCGACTTAGTTACGATCTCATACTCCTCATTAGGAGAGCTATATCCCGTCTCGATCTTGACTGTAAACCTGTCTACCAGCGTAGGTGTGAGTGGGAATGTACCTGGACCCAATTCAGTAGGTAGCTGTGTAGCTATAACCATGAATGGCTTATCAAGCCTATATGTAACCCCATCTACAGTGACCTGATACTCCTGCATAGCCTCGAGTAATGCTGCCTGACTCCTAGTCGGAGTCCTATTCAACTCATCGAAGAACACTATGTTAGCGAATATAGGTCCCCTAACGAATCTTGTTGAGCCATTAAGTGAATATACGTGGAAGCCCGTTATATCGCTCGGTAGTATATCTGGATTACCCTGGATCCTCTTAAAAACACCCTCGATAGACTTAGCTATACTCTTAGATAACAGTGTCTTAGCGATGCCTGGAGGGCCTTCAATCAGTACATGGCCCTCGCTAAATAACGTCGCCAGGATGATCTTAACCTCGAAATCCTTACCAACTACAACCCTAGATATATTCTCCCTAATACCATTAATAACATCATATGCAGAGTCTAGATCCATACCAGACATACTAAATCACTTTAAATATAGCAATATCACAAAGTAACATTAAAATAATATTAAATAGGGTGAGATTTAAACACACCTAAACCTAGGTCTATAGAAATTCATAGAAAAATTATATGTATCTAAATATTGTTATAAGGCTTGTGCCGTAAAGATGATATTACTTGAATATACATTGTAGATCACTATATTTATGAGATATTTCCATATAGCTTGAATAATGGGGGCTTAAGATACGAATTTGGTTTTAAGCTTTGATTTAAAGTTTGGTTGATATGGTTTTGTGGCCTGTATCGAATATTAGCTATTATTACACTTGTATCAATGTAAGGCACTAGAATCTCTCCCTATCTCAGCAATTGATTTAACCCGCCTTCGAGCTTAATCAGTATTCCCTCATCCTTCTCCAGCTTAAATAGTTTATTAACAGCCTCATTCACCTAGCCATCCACCTAAGCTCCTCGACATCGATCTTAACCAACTCTCTTAAAGCCTCACTCCTAGAACTATATATCTAATTAACGAGCATATCAATAAAGTCAATATAATCAAATACATGTGTAGTGCATCATTAATATAGTTGAATTACGTTTACTAGCTTGAATAGTAAGATAGTTATATCCTATATCCATCCTAGCATATTTTTACGAGGCTTATTGAGGCTACTCTAAATACCTTATCTACAGTGATCTATATGATAGTATCTACATAGACTCTATGCCTAATCCATCTATAGTATCTATTATAATGGGTATATTCAAGGGGTTTATATGATTTAGAGTATATTCTTGGTACATTATTTAAGGATGATTATCTAAGTTTTCTATATGCTCTTCTTCTATACTCAACATATAGGACTATAATGCTTCTGCTCCCGACATCTATAGCTAATATAACCCTATAGTCGCCGACCCTAAGGGAGTATAATGGATATCCCCTTAACTTCTTAACATATCTAAATGGATCTATACTTAGATCTTCAACAGAATTTATTATTCTGATAGCTGATTCCTTATCAATCCTCTTAAGACTCTTTAACGCTGTCTCAGTCCACTTAATGTTATAATGTTTATCTACCTTCAACCTCCCTCCTCACATCCTCACTAGTATAAAGCCTACCAGATTTAATATCTTCGAGAGCCTCCTCAATCTTCTTAAGAGTCTCCCGTGATAGAGGTTCTTCATCAATCCTAGACATTATAAGCCTCCTTATAACCGAGGAGTAGGACTCCCTCTCATGAATCTTAAGCTCATCTAACATCTTCTTAACCTCAACATCAACCTGTATAGTGGTCTTCATGAAATAAACCATGACCATAACTATTTATAAAAGTATATAGGATTATATAACAACTTATAGAATAAGTACGAATTTAGAAGACAGGGATATGAAGGAGTAACTGTATTATACTATTTCTCCACATAATCCAGGGAGAATATAGCTAATTATTAGCTTTAAATTTGATTTGCTATACTCTGGATTTGGATAGAAAGGTCGGAATCGACTCGAGAAAGAATTAGACTAGATGAGAAATAAGTGTTAACATTATATTGGTAGTAATATTGTTGGATATTCATCTACGCTTTTCACATTTTGGTCGGTAGTTATTATTGTGGCTTTACTTCGCTTCGCTAATGCTATGAGATAGCAGTCTGCCAGGGATAATATACTATAATATTTTAATTTTAATTTAGCGGCGTTGACGGTTAGGTCTTCTTTATTATTTAAGTATAGATACTTTATATTTTATTGCTTCCTTCTTTAATTCATTATCATATGTGGCTAGGGGCTTTTTAATTCTTTTCGCGGCTGATAATATGATTTTATCGTTGAAATGAGATAGACTGAGTTTAGATTCTGAGATTATCTCTATAGATCTCTTAATGTCTTCACCCGTATCTGTTACTATCCTTACCTTGGGAGACTCTAGTATCCTATCTATTACATCCTTAACATCATTCTGCTTCAATCCAAGCTTCTTCAACGCCCATACAACTTCATATAGAAC
>DQXH01000035.1 GCA_011043415.1 Thermoprotei archaeon
ATACAGTAGCCATCCCTTCAACATATAGATATAGTTAATAATCTGATTCCTCGCAGATATATAATCCCTGTATTAATATATATCCATACACCTTTAGGCATGGCCATCGATACTCTTAAGAGAATATCTTTTATTTATTTAAAATATAACCGTTTAGAATATTAGATTCTAAAGACTTCTCACTTACATAATGTAGACAGTATGGAATCCTCGTTTTAATGAATTTATACCCCTTACTAACTATATGTAGACCTATATAATGGTCTTCCCATACATATAAGTCCCTTGGAATCCTAATATCTTCTACAGCCTCAGTCCTAATTAATGTATCATGGGTCATATACCTCTTTGAGAAGACTTGCGCGATTAATGTATCTATGATCCTCATTCTATATAGCTTACTCATTGAGTAAACCATATTGAATACATGCTCCTCAACGGGGATCGCTACACCCCATATGGCCCCGACCCCCTCCCTCATATATTTCGAAGCATATTTAAACCAGTCTCTACATAATACTACATCACTATCCACATGCAGATGCCACTCAGTCTCAACTACTTTAATACCCTTCTCCCTAGCAGTAGCCCTATTACCCTTTGAATCATCTATAATTTCAACCTTAGGAAACTTACTTAAATACTCTAGCGTACCATCTGTAGAACCTCCGTCTACAACAATTAACCGAATTAACAGGAACATTATCATATATAGATTTTATAGTCTTAGGTAATGAAGGCTCCATACTATTCTTAGTAAGTAGGACTACATCAATCTTCATTTAAATCACTAGATATTTCCATGAAACTTTCTTCTAATCCCTCTGATTCTCGTCCTAATCTTAAACCGCCTACTCTCAAACATCCTGACTGGACGGCCTTCAATCCAGTCTCTCCTCAAAATATCTTTATTTAAGGTACCCTGCATATATGATGGTATAGGTAAATTCAACAAATATAGGATAAATAGTGCAATGTCCATCATATTAAGACTCGGCCCTAAACCCATTCTATTAAAGGCAGGACCATTCATAATGTATACACCCTCGGGAACATGATCTGAGACGTCTCTAATTGCATGGAATGGTGTATTCAGCGTTAAATTCGTCTTTACCTCATTTACAATACTATCGCCATAGAACTGAATATTTAGTACCACATCCTCATGCGGGATTATAAATAAGTCTGGATATAATGGATCATCATACTCCCTATATACCTCCTTAACACTATATACTCCTCTTAGCATAGGCATATTATACTCTCTAATCCACCTATCATTCTCCCCAAGCAACATCCTCTTAATCTCAGCTACAACCTCATCATATTCGTTGATCGATACAGTTCCGTCTTTATCCCTGCCTATCAAGTTAATCTTAATCGCTCCGGGTTTCATATAGCATATAGCCTTAGTTCTACTCCAGTCGACTACACTCGGGTCTATACCCTTGTCAAGCTCGGCTATCTTAAGCAACAACGATTTTATTCTATACCTTGTATTATATGAAAGTTTATACCATATCCATCTCAGGAAACCTATTCTCCTCAATGTCCCTAGGTTAATAAGTTTCTTCCTTTTTTTAGCGTATTTGATCTTTAGGAGGCCGTTTCTAGCCTTAAATAAATTTATTGAAAATGATAATTTCTTGGGTTTGTGACCATGGTCAGACATTATTATAATATGATCATCCTCATCTAAATACTCCATATACTTCCCTAGTTCATCATCTAACTTCGATAGAATCTCATATGGGACCTTTGAATATTTCTTCTTAGCACTTTCTTCGCCGCCGGATGCATTATCCAACCCTAGAAATTTATGCATTATAAAGTCTGGCTCTCTATACACTACGATTGTTAGGTCCCATTCAGATCTCTCCATTAAACTTCTAGTTACCTCGCCTCTCCGGGATAAGTTGTCATAAAGCTGCTTTAAAGCGTTATCAATAGGACCCTTTAATGGGATACCAATTTGATATCCAGAGTCCCTAACTAAATTATATATTGACTTTGGATGAACGTGTTCTTCGGTAGGCGGTCCATACCTATCTTCACCGCTTACCATATATCCATTTATATTATCGGGAGGATATGTTAGGGGGACGTTAACTATGATAGATCTCTTACCATACCTAGATACAATTACCCATACTGGATCGATTTTTCTATCTCTTGCTGAGAAATATTTTACTTTATACTGATTATCTAGTGTATAGAATCCAATTATCCCATGTACTCCAGGGTCTACGCCTGTGAATGCAGAATACCAATTTGGAGGGGTGTTTATCGGTGGTATAGCATTTAAAATTCCATATACACCAGTATCCATCAGCCTTGATATATTTTTTATATAGCCTTTCTCGGCTGCATCCCTGAGGAACCATAGTGGTACTCCGTCTAATCCATATACAAATACTCTTCCAGCCATCGTAACTCACGTCAAGGTTATTGAATTAAATATCAATGTTGTATAATTTAATGTTTTAGTAGTTTAAGAATTTAGCTGATTACTTTAATCTAGTTTATACCCATATACCTTTATCTCATCTCCACATATTCTTTTGAAAGAGTTCATCAACTCACTACTCCACTCACTCCAGTGAGGTAGCTTATGGGCTATAGTTATGTTCTTAGGTTTATTCACCTCATGCTCCCAGACTTCTTTAGGGATATCTAAGTTTAGATAGTTCAGAATATTTCTCTTAAAGTAGTTATAGTCGGTGATTATATTCTCGAATCTAACGAATCTATCTATTCACTCTCTAAGATACTTATTCTCTATCATCCAATACCAGCATAGCCTCTCAAA
>DQXH01000048.1 GCA_011043415.1 Thermoprotei archaeon
GAGTCTTTCTTAGCAGCTTCAATGCTAGCCTTCTACCTAATTATAGGTAAGAGAATGAGGGTGAAATTAGATCCATACTCTTCGATGCCATTCATATATCTGTTTGCAACTTTAACAATACTAATTACCTTAACTAGTTTATATAGTGGACTACCGAGTCAAAACCTTGAAACTAATTTCGATATTATTATATCCCTACTCGGATTGGGACTGTTACCTACTTGGATTGGACATACGCTATTCTATTCAAGTCTAGAGTATTTGAAACCGCATGAGACTGCCATACTAGGTCTATTGGAGCCTGTAGGAGCAACTATATTAGCCTATGCTATATTCAGTGAAATCCCTCACCCATATGTATATATGGGTGGAATATTAATTGGAATCTCTATATATCTACTTTCTATTAAACGGGGCTAGAATCTAAATAAACCCTTCTTCCTACCTAATATAATCTTAAGTATACCATTCTTAAATTGGTAATCTTCTATATTAAACTTCGTTATCTCACGATCCACTGGAATAATATATGTCTTCCCATCGACAACAACTATTATCCTATCACCCTCCTTATATACATCTAATTCAGACGGCTTACCTATTCTCAAGTCGATATAATAAACGTATTTATCACCTTCCTTAATAACATCATAATCCAGCTCCTCCCCAACCCTCTTCTCAACCTCCTCAAAACTCCTATGAAACCTACCTCCAATTGGTCTACCACTTAAATCCCTGATGTCTATCCCGTCAGGACCCATATATATTGAAAAACCTCTTATATTAGACTCATCAATAAAATCCTCTGGAATCATGTCACGTAGCATCCGGTTTATCTCTTTAAATATCTCATCAAACACATCGAAAAAGTCTTTCCTACGCCTCCTCCTATCTCGATCAAACCAGTCATCCATTTTAAAGACCACATAGGAATATAGAATTAAAGTTAATAAATCTAAGTATATCCTAAAATCATTCTAAATTAATATAGAGACGCTAGATAAGATATTTAATTCGCTATTTTAGATTTCGCAAAATTTAATATGATATTTTGCTAAATTTTAAATGGAAAAACTAGCACAATAATTAAAAATATAAATAAGTTCTTAAAAATATATTAATCGAGAAGAGTTGGTGTTGATAATGGTTGATATTAGTGAAATTAGTTTAACTAATGAGATAGCGAGAGAGATTTTGACATATGAGTTCATTTCAGTACTATATATGGATGGAAGCTATATAATCGATCCAGTTATAGACGAGATATATTCTATATCTCCGGAGGAGAGTATAAAGATACTAGATATTCTCTCTGAGGAGGGGTATTTCAGGAAGGAAGTTGTGAGAGGAGCATATTGTAGAGAGTGTTTCTCAACAGATTTAATTAGGGAGTATGTATGTCCAAAGTGCCACTCATCTAGGATAATTAAAGACAGGATTCTAAGACATAAATGTGGATATAAAGGGGTTAAGAGAGCATTTATAAATTCATATGCATTGAAATGCCCTAAGTGTCATGCTAAGCTATATCGTGAGGGTGAAGACTATTTTGATGAGGGTGTGAAGTATAAATGTATTGCATGTGGCGCTATATTCGATGAACCAATGGCATTATATAGATGTAGTAGATGTGGAGCTAAATATTTTGGCAAGCCTCCTGAGATGATCATAATAAACTATGAAAAAGTAGTGATTTAGGTTAACAAATTATTTACCTAAGTGGCTCGAAAGCGTATTATATACCTTTATTCCCTTCTTCCTAATTCTAATATAAGAGTATTTCCTCTTCTTCTCAATTGATATTAGATTATGTTTAAGCATGACCTCTATAATCTTTTTAAACTCTATGTCATCCATATTAAGCCTCGTTTTAATATCTGTATCAGTATATACACCCTTCCTACCCATTAGGATCTTTAGAACCTTATACATTTTATTCATAACATCCTCCGCTATATCATATGGAAATCTCCTTACTACGGGTCTCTCGATCTTCGACGGCTGCGCCTCAACAGACGGTATAGAATCGATCTCGACTGGTGGCGATGGTAACTCCTCCTCAACCTCGGATACTGCGACTTCCCTCTCCTCTTCAATCTCTATACCAAGCTTCTTCAGTAACTTCTCCTTATCTACATAGAACTCATTTATATATTTAGCTACCTCCCTAAATGAACGGATTCCATTATCCTTAAGCCACTCAAGTATTTTCGCCCTAATCCTAAGTTCACTTAGTAAATTATCTATAGTCAACCCTAATTTACGTGCTATACGTGGTATTAATATACTTCTTTCAATATAACTGTAGAATATGTCTTCAGACGGAGACCATTCAAATACTGGTATATAATCATTATAATCTCTAATCTCCCATACATATGTTACCCTCCTTCCATAGGAGGTTGCTGCAGGCCTCTTAGGCAGTACGACACGCTCGATATTTATAGCGACATTCATCAGAGGTATATAGCTTTCTGAGACATTCATAGGCGGACTAGTCAATCTTTTAACAGCAGCATCTAGACTCTCACCATGTATAGTACATAGTCCTCCGTGTCCAGTCGCCACAGCCTGGAATAATACGAACGCCTCCTCACCACGTACCTCACCTACTATAAGGTAGTCAGGCCTATATCTAAGTGATGTCTTGACAAGATCGAACAACGTTACTTCACCTACTTTAGCACCAGATATCCCATAGCTCTCTCTACTAATGAACTGGACCCAGTTATCTATAGGTAGGTTTATCTCTGCAGTCTCCTCAACAGTAAC
>DQXH01000004.1 GCA_011043415.1 Thermoprotei archaeon
ATTCTATGGAGTCTCGGTTGTATTAGGGATTTTACGTTATTTAGTGTGTCTAGGATTAGGGTTAGATTGAGGAATTTCATTGATTTGTTTATGATGGTTACACGTTTTCTACTTCCACTTCCATTCGTTGATCAACTTAGATTTGATACCTCTCTATTTTCTACTGTATCTGGAATTATAATTATGTTATTGGGTGTCTATTTTATTTCGTCTGGTCTTTATAAGATTCATGTTAAACTACTTTATGGTGATAAGATAGATCTAGTTACTGATGGTGTATATGGATTGGTTAGGCATCCAATATACTTGGGTGATATACTCTGGCCTATTGGACTCTCAATTTTGTTTGGTGCAGTATGTTCACTAACCCTGACTCCTATCTGGATACTATTCTACTTATATACTATAGAGAGGGAGGAGGAGGCTTTAATCAAGGTCTATGGAGATAGATACCTTGAGTATAGGAGGAGGGTTAAGAAATTAATACCATGCGTCTACTAGGCGCAAGTACCTAGAATATCTAGCTATGTTGCTTTAGAGAATGAGGAATGGCATTACCTTTCATCTATGATATGAGTGGAGTCTTATGACGAGGTTTCTAGAGAGGTTCGTCGGAAGAATATTAGTATAAATGAGACTATGATAGCTACTTTAAAATCTCTTTTGAATTATGGTTCATGATTTAATGGTATCCTAGTGAATCATGTGTTATAATCAGCCTTTAAAATTATTGGGATTGGGAACACATGGAGATGTATTCTTCTCATACTTACTGACGTTATAGATAAAAAGTACTTTAACCCGTAAGGAAAATATGGGCCGAGGCTATCTATGATATCGGCGTAAATCAAACATTTAATTCAATTATGAGATTATAGTTTATGTGAGATGGTCTACGTAGGTAGAATAAAGGCTAAGAGGGTTAAAGTTGGTAGGATGATAGGGAAGGTTAAGGAGGAGAAGGTTGATCGAAATGGCTGTGAGGCTGAGGATGAGGATAATAGCCGGGGAGAAGGAGGTTGAAGCTATAGCATTAGTTAATAGTGGATATGAGGCTGATACACCTCAACTCCTCATTCCAGTTAAGCTGGCTAAGGAGCTCGGCTATTGGCCGCCTCCAGAAGATTCGATTGAGGCTATATTCGATACAGCCGGCGGGCCTCTAAAGGTATGGATAGTTAAAGGTGGAGCGAATGTGAAGGTTGTGTGTAGAGATGCTGAGTCAAGTGCAGTTAAGGTGGATATAGTAGTTTCACAACTGGCTGATGAGCCTCTCATCAGCGATAAACTCGCTGGAGAACTTAAGCTAGTTGTAGAGGATTTCGCAGAGGGACTATGGAGATTTAGATGGGAAGAGCCGGGGAAACTCAGAAGAAGTGAAGAGCCTTATACCACCCACTAAAAGAATATTGATTAGCCGATGCTTTTCCATCAAATTGACAAGTGTTAAAGCTACCAGAGTAGTGAGATTATTATACGATAACCAGTATTCTCTACATTCGGAACCTCTCAACCCTTCCTTTAAATTTCTAAGTTTTAATATGATATATTATAAAGTTATCCTGCTTCATTAGTTAACCATTTATATCGTCTATTTAGTATGACCCTAGACACATCTCCATGTTATCACATGGATTTATAGCCACTCTATCGAGGTTCAGCCATACACTGACAATAACCTAATGATCTACCTTGCATTTGGATCGAGGGCATTATCGTTTATAATAAGTTTAAATAATTAATAATATCGGTATGTACCACCTCAACTGATAAATAGATAACTTAATAGGATATACACATCATTCTTATCAAGAGTATCACCTGAAAAGTCTTGAATTCAGGTAACATTAGAATAATATAAGCTTATGATGGTAAATTTATAAGGGGTTTTACGTGGGTGTGATATACCCAGTTTATATTGGAAGAAGTAAGTGTCCGATGTGTGGCGGAGATATGTTAACAGAGATACAGCTATATATGCCATGTGACCTCGATACTATTCAGAGAGAGAAGTGGACTATACATTTAAGGTGCCTAGATTGTGGATATAGTCTAAATGC
This sequence comes from Thermoprotei archaeon, assembly GCA_011043415.1. Lineage (GTDB taxonomy): Archaea > Thermoproteota > Nitrososphaeria > Geothermarchaeales > JDFR-13 > B109-G9. The sequence continues at coordinate 2,061 of DQXH01000004.1, forward strand.
CACAAATATATATAATGTTGAAAAGGCTATACGTAGAGCCTTAGATGAAGAGGATAGTGTGAGGATCTTAAGATATATTAGAGAAAAACCTATATACTCACATATCGACCCCATATATTACTATATAACATTATTGATGAGTCGTCAGAAAAAGATGCAGACCATCGAATCATCTAAATATATTGACCCCTATGAAATCGATGCACACTACAGGCAATTACTAGATGAGGCTATGAAAAAGTTGCCTGAGGATAGGATTGAGGAGTTGCTCGATTTAATTAGTAAAGTATATAGAAACAAGATCCATATACCAGTCTAATAACCTAGCTTTTTATAGACCACTTGAACATTGATAATTGTCTATTGATATAGAAACAATTTTGATAATCCTGGAATCCCGGTGGTAGTCGTATATTCTTATCCCGAAATAAGATTTGTAGTTGAATAAAAATGCTTTATCAAGTGCTTTAAATGAATACTATCTTCATGTTTCTATAGTTATAGAGAAAGCGAGGTTATAATATGGAGATAATTAACTTACCATTCCTCCATCTCTACACTCTCCCTAATCTTATCCGCTGGATCATCTGATAGTCTCCATAGCCCCCTCTTGAAGTCTAGGAGGATTATCCCAAGTATGCTAGATACGTAGTCGCTTATCAACACCTCATGTA
>DQXH01000001.1 GCA_011043415.1 Thermoprotei archaeon
CCCTTGTTAATAAAGCAGATAAACTTCATGAAATGTCAAAGAAGCTATTTCAAAGGATTTCACCAGTAAGATAACTAATGTTAAAGTAGCTTCATCCGCATACTTAGAATATGAACTAGTACTTAAGTCGAGGGGATATAGCTTAACCGATATTTACAGCGATCTCCAGGCATTCAAATATATATGCATATTGATGGCTTCTATATCCCAGACAGAAGGAAAATCAGACTATATTAATATCAATTTAAAATCTGATAAAATCAAATAGAAACATTAAAATACTTGAAAAAGCCCCGGGGGGGACTTGAACCCCCGACCTGCGGCTTACGAGGCCGCCGCTCTACCACTGAGCTACCGGGGCTGGATATTAGAATATTATTTCTCCTAATATATGTTTCTGATCATATATTTACGTTTTATAGTATTTTTGGAGTAGGTTGTGGAGGCCATATCTCTAATCCATTGTAGCTATAGAATAATATTTTTATTGTGGAGTCTAGAGTCCATTTTGATCCATTGTAATAGTATGTATAGACGTATATTCTGATCCACTTCTCAGTTATATATACGTCTTGATTAGATATTTTAGTGAAGCCTATTCCAATATATTTTCTATCTAGGTGTGTTATGAATAGTGATGAGGCGATCGGCTCGTCTAGACTTGATAGGAATATTATTATCTTTATCTCTAGTCCATAGACTATTTGCTATTTGAGTACGTTACTGATAAAGAGGGGATAGTAATATGATCATTAATATCGTGGTAACAGCTAGTTTATTCATATAATCATAAATTTAGGAGGGGTGTTCTTGAAGATTTCCAAAACTTTTAGGAGTTATTTGATATATTTATTTAATTAAGCGTCTATCCTAGGGTGGTTGAGGTGACTGATATTATAGTTGTAACTACACCGATTATACCTGGGTATAGGATTAAGGAGATTAAGGGTATAGTATCTGGATTGGCGCCTAGGACGAGGGGTTTAGGCGGTAAGATTTTAGCTGGCTTCCAGAGTATCGTTGGAGGGGAGATCAGCGTATTTACATCTGAGTTGGAGAAGGCTAGGAGAGAGGCTTTAAATAGGATGATTGATGAGGCTAGGAAATTAGGGGCTAATGCGGTTATAGGGGTTGATATAGAGACTAGTGAGGTTTTCGAGGGGGTTGTAGTCATATCAGCTACTGGTACAGCGGTGGTGGTTGAGAAGGAAGAGTAGCCTCCTCATACTGGAGGCGGGGATATATGGATATTGAGGTGAGGACACACTCTGCACTACATGTCTTGAAAGGCGCTGTCGTCAAGGTCTTGGGTATGGATGCCAAGTGGACCGCATCGACATATGTATCTGGAAACCATGGTAGGCTAACAGTTAAATTCAATAGGAAGCCTAGTGAAGAAGAGGTTAGGAGGATTGAGGAGGAGGCTAATAACAAGATTAGGGAGGATGTAAAGTTTAACTTCTATGAACTGGATAGGAGTGAGGCTGAGGTTCGATGGGGGGATTTGATATATGATCTATTCCCCATTCCAAGGGAGGTTAGAGTCCTTAAAATCGTCGAGATCCCGGGCTGGAATGTAAATGCGTGTAATAAGGCGCATGTCGATTCTACCGGCGAGATCGGGAGGATTAAGATTAGGAAGATTAGGTTTAGGAAGTCTAAGGAGCTATTAGAGATCTCGTTTGATGTACTTGATTAGGACTCCTTAAGGAAGTCCCTCATCATCGACTCAGTCAACCGGGTTCCAGTCATCGTCAATATGAAAAAATTACTTTAGATATTCTAATATTTTAAGCCCAAATCTCTTCATTAAATTTAGGAATGCATTTAAAGGTAGTCCAAGTACATTATAGTAGCATCCCTCAATCCTCTTAACAAATATCGATGCATAACCTTGTATAGAATAGCCTCCGGCCGCATTAATATATTCGCCCTTATCTAGGTACCAGTTTATAATATCGTCATCAAGCTCATCGAAAAATACTCTAGATACAACGTAGTCGAATAGATACTCACCCTTATACCCTATGACCATGCCTGTATATACCTCATGATCCCTCCCTGAGAGCATTTTAAGAAATTTAAACGCCTCACCCCTATCCCTAGGTTTACCTAATGTAACGCCATCTAGATATACTATCGTATCGAATGTAGCTAGATACCCATCAATCTTATATGCATATGCAAGATACTTACCCACACTATTTAATTTTATAGTTGAAATAGGGTCTTCAAAATATGACTCCCTAAAATCTATTTCTAAAGGCTTAAACTTCAATCCTATAGAATTCAATAATGCTATCCTCGCTTTAGACTTAGTACCTACATATAAAGTCTTCATTAATGTAGAAGATTATATCAGACATAATATAAATAAAGTATCTATCTGAATTAGGATATAAAGGGAAAGGTATAATAAAAAATCCAACACTACTATATACATTGTATATTTAATTAACCTAAGTAGATAGGTTATACGTTATTTACCTAATTTACATGAAAGATCTCTATTATGCTGGACACAATCCAAGTTAGAAGAATATTTAAAAACTTAAAAAATACTGGTAACTAATATCAAAATGAATAAGGCTCCGGTGGTCTAGCCCGGTCAAGGATACCGGCCTTTCGAGCCGGTGGTCCCGGGTTCAAATCCCGGCCGGCCCGCATTAGAATATTATTTTTATAATATTGTGGTTGTAGAAAGGGATAGGGGATTAGGATATTCTTCTTC
>DQXH01000126.1 GCA_011043415.1 Thermoprotei archaeon
ATCAGCAGTCGATGGAACACCATTATTTAGAAGTATTGAGAGGGAGATGAAGCCTGTTTTAAATAAACTCAGGGTTTATGGGGTGAAGTTCCTAGAGGAGTTAAAGATATAGCCTCCAAGTTACTTCTTCGCCATCGGAAACCTCCCTACTAGATAGAATGTCCTCCCAGCCCCATGTAGAAGTATGTTAGTCTTACTGAAATTTCATCCCCAAAGCTTGAATAAATCCTCCTCAATATATGTATTATACAGGCATGATGGATACTGGTATGACGTTGGAAGCACAGAAAATATGAAAAGATAGATAACGAGAAGATCGAGCTAGTATTCATACTATCAAGATTAATATCATTTCTATTTGCGATCCTACTCCTATATTTAAAGAAGATGGAGCTAAGAGTAATTAGAGCAATAGAAAGGAGACAGGGTTTTATATTTTTGAGATGAAAATAATAGATTTAGGTATAATCAGGTGTTCCTATGCCAATACCAATATTATTAGTATATTCATTTGAGGGGGATGCTAGAGAGATCGGTGAGACGGTTTTAAACAATGTGAATGAAGTCATACACAGATTAAATATAAAATGGAATATAGAGATTGTAAAAAGAAGTTCCAAAATATTTGTCGTATCAAGTACATTCAAGCCATTAGACTATAAATTTAAAGAAGACTGTTGCCAGTTGGAGTGGGGTCTTGATCCAGCTGTTTCAAATGTAAAGATGGAATTTAAAGACTCTGAATTAACCATATATATTCCGGATACCCCCTACTATTCGTCTAGCCTATATATATGGAGAGATAAAAATTATATAGTGGCTTCTCCATGGTGGCTGCCGCCTTCGATTGCAGCGACATTATTCCATGAATTATTAATAGATAGTATATACGTCTGGAGTGTAGTTTCATGGAGTTATTCCATAAGTCATAGGGCACTACATCCATCCGTATATAGAGTTCCAACTGGTTCGATGGTGAAAATGAGTCTATCCGAATCCATCATAACCACGGTATTTAAATATGATACTATCTATAAGGCCGATTTATCTAAGTTAGTCGATCTACTGCTCGAAGGTGCAAAAAATTTTCTATATGTATTGGAAGAGCAGGGTATAAATGAGGTATGGGTAGGATTGAGCGGGGGATTAGACTCGAGGACCACTTTATCCTCCCTAGTCAAAGCATCTGAAAATAGGGATATTAAAGTTAAGGCATATACAGACATAATGCCCTGGACCGATCCTAGGGAGGTTGAGATCGCTAGAAGCATCGCTGAAGCTTTAGATGTAGAGCATCGTATAATTGATAATAAGAACCCAGATCCATATAAGGCCTTCAATGCAATTTCAAACCCATTTAAAGATAATAAAATGGTGATAGCTAATGGAACAGGCGGAGACAAGACCCTCGATCCCTTAGGTAGGATAAAATGGAGTCCGTCAAGAGATCTAAATAATATGGCTTTAAAGATAATTAAGACTATAGACTATTCAGTAGATCTACCTCCAATACATAGATATACAAAAGGCATATATAGAGCGTTAATAGAGAACCTTGTAAACGGTGTCTCAAATTCATTAGAACTATATAGAAGATATATTATCGAGTTCAGGCTGATGAACTGGCTAACCTCATTTACCCATCCATATATATCCCCATTCCTATATCCGAGATTCTTTAAAGAAGCATTTAGAATAGATCCTGTGGAGAAGAATTATTTCATCCTATATGCAAAAGTATTAAATAAATTAGATGATAGGCTTCTAAAGATACCATATTACAATTTAGGGATAAGGCTCTCTCCAGCGGGTCAAATACAGAAGATAAAATGCATATCTAAATACATGTGGACCGGATTTAAGAAGGTGCTAAGAGGGCAGAGGGGGTCCATAGTACCGACTAAATTAGCATGGGAATATGTAGAGCGGCTATATAGTGAATTAAATAAAATATACAATCCTATAGGAGATCAAACTTATAAGATATTAGAGGAGGCGTTGAAATCAGCTATTGAATCAAGACCCAAAAGTGCCAGAGCTTTAAAGGTCGCCAGAAACATAATTAGAGTTTTAAAAGAGTTAACAGCATTAAACATAGCAAATAACCTAAGAAGAGTTTCATAAGTGACACTAAAGAGTTAACGAGGATTAGAGGCAAGCATTTGGAGATGCTGGAAAACTGGCGGGATTATTAAGAAGATATTGATATTTCACTATCATATACGTGAGTCTTCCGGCCCTATAGTTAATAGAGTTCAAGGTTAATTGATTTAATGTCGATCATAAGTAACATCCTAAGGAAGATCATTAAGAGGACTATAGATGGAAAGTAGCAGAATAAAAACATTAAAAAGGCCGTAATAGACTCGACATTACTAGTAGCTGTACTAACACCAGAGGAATATAGTGAGTGGGCTGAGGAAATATTAGGTAAGGTGGATGAATGGATTTCACTAGAGCTAGTATACTATGAAGTAGCGAATGCGATATGGAAGAAATATAAAAAGCTTAAAATCATTGGGCGTAAAGAGGCGTATGAAGCTGTAGATAAAGCATTAGATACATTAAAATATTTAATCAAAACATATCCATATAGTGAATTACTCAAAGAGTCTTTCAAGACGGCGGAAGAATTAAATATAACAGTATATGATGCCGCATATATAACATTAGCCAAGAAACTAAATGCAAAAATTCATAACATTAGAT
>DQXH01000098.1 GCA_011043415.1 Thermoprotei archaeon
ATCAGAAGGATCACCACATATCAGACTCTAACTATGAATTCTCCAATACCCGCTATAGTTATCCTGCTCCCCCTATCAATTCTATCCCTATATACATTAGGTGCACGTCACAGAGTAGTTCTCGCTATGCTCTTTATTCCACTTCATGTATTAGCGTTTGTCTATAATGTTTACTGGATAGCCGTATTACTATCTATATCTATCATTTTATGCCCCATTCTTAAAGACATAAATATTCTTAGAGAGCTGATTGTTTTATGCATATTTCTATCTGGATTATTGTCAGCATACTCTCTCATAATGTACATAATATATGGTGTAGTAGATGGGTCTATATACTCGAACGGAGTATGGGGTCCAGTAGTAGTCGGAATGTATTTATATTATTATCTCCAAGGACTTTATCTACCATTAATGCTTGTAATACCTTACCTTACACTCGCCTCTATTTACATATATTATAACTATAAGGATTTATTACACTTTAAGGGACTCCATATTAAACTACTGAAGAAGAGGGTTCTATCCATATCTCCTATCGTATTTACCGAAAAAATTTTAGGTAATAATGTGGATTTGCTGCTTTACCTATCAATATTAATTTCTATAGTATCAGCGGTCTATCCGTTGCTTCCTACAATAAATCCCGAATTCTATCCTGTAGGGGTGGACGTAAAGTATTTTTATAAGCCATGGATCGAAAAGGTTCTATCGGGAGATCCCCTTATCATGTCTTTTAGGGTGGCTGAGGGATCAAGGCCCCTCTATATGCTCATTCTATATTTTCTGATAAATATGGGCTTTAGTGTGGAGGAGGTATTAAACTGCATTATTATTCCCCTCCTGCCTCTGCTGGTGTTTTCGGTCTACTATATGGTCCATAGGATTAGTGGTAGGAGGGATTTAGCAGCGTTATCCAGCTTCTTTACGGCCACAAGCTATCAGGTTACTGTCGGAATATACTCGGCTTTCCACGCAAGTATCCTAGCATTATCTCTAATGTATGTGTTTCTGGGCATAGTTGTTGATGGATGGCGTAGTAAGTATGAAAAGATACTGGCTCTCCTAATAGTATTTATAGCTAATTTAATTCATCCATGGACTGTCGCTCACTCATTTGCCGTAGCGTTCATCTACCTAGTGTTGCTTTTCCTCTATAACATGAAGTATAGGGATATGTTATCTAGGCTACTGTTATCTATAGTGCCTCTAGCTCTCTCTGAGCTAATTAAGGCGTATTTTAAAAGCTACGGCGTTATAGGTGCTTCATATAGTGTGATTAGGGGCGGTGACATAAGCTTAGATAATGTCTGGAGGTTTGTCGGAGAAATGCATTACGCTACAACCCAGCTTTATGGTGGTTTCATAGATTTTCCGCTTTTAATTTTAGTCTTCATTTGTATACCGTTTATAGCCTTCTTTAAGAGAACTGGAATATTCTCCTATTCATGGCTTGCCTCGGCCATTGTCCTCATGTTTTCGAATAGTGTTGCCCAAACTAGGATATACTTTAATATTCCAATAGGCTTGCTTTCAGCTCAAGCCGTCATAATCCTCAGCAATATTTTATCTCTGAAAAAGAAGATGTTTCTATTATCAATTATGCTTATATCGCTTGAATACCTATTTAGGTGTCTAGCTAACCTAGGGTATCTTACATGGTAATCCGAAAGATTTCAGTGATACTTCCAGCATATAATCTAGGCAGTGTCATTCAGGCAAATATATCTAAGGTTATCAGCTACTTAAATCACTTAAAACTTAGGTATGAGGTTATAGTTGTTGACGACTGCAGCATGGATGATACCTACCTAAAGGCAAAACAGCTCGAGAAAGTTTATGGAGATAGGCTTAGGGTCATAAGAAACTCGGTAAACATAGGCAAGGGCTACTCGATGTACGTAGGCTTTAATCACTGTAGTGGCGACGTTGTAATTCTATTGGACGCGGATCTAGACATACCTCCGCAGCAGATAGGCTACATGTTAAGATTCATTAATAGGGCTGATATCGTTATAACCGATAAATGGCATAAAGAATCTAGGGTTGATGCAAGGCTCATCAGGAGGATGCTGAGCAGAATCTTTAACTTATACGTTAAGCTATTTACTGGCTTAAATCTATCGGATACTCAAACCGGGGCGAAGGCTTTTAAAAGGATAGTACTAGAGAAATCTTTAAGATATGTTGCAACCAGAAGGTACTGCTTCGACGTTGAACTACTATTAGTGGCTAAGAAGCTCGGATTTAATATCGTGAGCATTCCATCGATATCAGTAATTAAATTGAGGTCTTCCTTCAAGGTCCGGGATGCATTTATGATGTTGCTAGACCTACTATTCATAACTTTTAGACATAGAATCCTGCATTAAGATGCTGCATCGAGTACAAGCCTATTCCAGGCACGAATAACTTCTCTCCAAGACCATTTCTCCGTATAGGCCTGTGCTCTACGTGAAATCTTATCTCTTAATTCATGGTTCCGTAAAAGGAGCATGATTGTAACGGCAAGACCATTAATATCGCCCATGTCAACGAGTAGCGCACCAGTATCATTAGCTAGGTCCACTAAGCCACGTGTCCTATAGGCTATAACAGGCGTTCCGCGGATAGCCGCATCCAAGCCAGCTATCCCGTCGCCCTCGCCGTAGCTCGTCTATATGTAGAGCCAACTACTAGAT
>DQXH01000092.1 GCA_011043415.1 Thermoprotei archaeon
ATTACAATATATTGGACATAGATTTAAATTATTATACTTTTATATCCAACCTTAAAATCGGTGATGTAATATCATATAATTTTATGAAAGCTATTGTATTAGAGGAGATAGGTAAGACTCCTGTTTTAAAGGATATTGAAGTACCCAGTGTTAAAGATGACTGGATCCTAGTTAAGGTCATGAGAACCGCTGTCTGTTATAGAGATATTTTGACTATAGACGGGTTCTTCCCTAGGGCTAAAACGCCTCTAGTCTTAGGGCATGAGTTTGCAGGGATAGTTGAGGAGGTAGGTGAGAATATAGTTGAGTTTAAGAAGGGCGATGAGATAGTTAGTTTATCCTATATCCCTTGTGGAGACTGTGAGTATTGTAGGAATAGGATGGAGAATCTATGTATTAATAGGAAATGGTATGGTGAAGAACTCGACGGATCCTTTTCAGAATATATTTTAGTCCATAAGAACTCGCTTATAAAGATGGAGCCTAAGGTGGATTGGAACTATGCATCGATCTCATCATGTGTAATAGGGATGCTTATCCATGCTTTAAAGGACTTGGGTGGTATTAAAGAGGGTATGAAAGTTTTAGTTACAGGCGCCAGCGGCGGAGTAGGCGTACATGCGATTCAGGTGGCTAGGGCTTTAGGCGGCGAAGTCATTGCATATACATCTAAGGAGGAGAAGGCTAAGTTCATAGAAGATAATGCAAAACCTGATCACATTATCATAGGTGAGAAGGAGTTTTCGAAGATCGTGAAGAGAGAATATGGTGGGGTTGATCTAGTTCTCGAGCTAGTTGGGGAACCAACCTTTATACAAAGTTTAAGAAGTGCTAAATGGGGTGGTAAGGTTTTAGTTATCGGAAATGTAAATGTGAAGAATGCTCAGCTTCCACTCGGCCTAATTATTTTAAGAGAGAATATGATTACTGGAGTCCTATCATCTACTAAGGAAAATGTTAAGTTAGCGCTGGAATTAGGGTCTAAGAAGCTAGTTAAGGCTGTAGGTAACGAGATCAGTCTAACTACGGGTATAGAGGCATTCAACGTATTGAGGAGTGGAGGATCTAGGGGCAAGTTCTTTTTAAAGCCTTAGTTTAAGACTCATTAGATAGCCCCTCATATAAATGCTGGGTAATTACATCCTTCTTGTGAAGAGCCTCGATAAATAATTTTTTATATTCATTGAGAGATATATTTAGAGCCTCGTCGAGAGATACTTTACCCTCCCCAACTTTATTCATCAAATCCTCTACATACCGCCTCGTATCGGGCGTTACAAGTCTTTTATCAATCCCCTCTAGAGCCTCGATAAACTTCATCCCCAATATAGTAGGGATAAACCTACCTCTCTGCTTAGCTGCATAGTTCCTATCTATAATTAACCGTGGATATAATGCTCGTGTAGCGTCTGTCCCTATCCCATTCTTCTCCATAAGTAGAAGTAGATCGGCCTCACTCAGTCTATCAGGCGGTTTTGTATAGCCTATCTTTAAATCAACCTCCTTAATCAAAAGCTTATCCCCCACAGACAATCTAGGTAAGGGAGACTCCTTAGGCATAAAATAATTATAAACTTTGTAGAAGCCATACTTCCCATAATAGAAGCCATTAGCATATATTGGAATATCCTCCACCAGTATCTCGATCTTCTGTCTAAATCCAAATGCATCTTCAGAATATACATTCGCAACATACCTTCTAGCTATATACTCCCATACAACACGATATATCGAATCTTCACCGGGATACGGCTTAATAGGATATATGGGTGGATGAGCTTTATCATCATGCCTACCTTGACGGGGATTTGGAGTAGGTCTAATGTATAAGGCGATAGAGTCGGATAAAAATGATTTTAATACAGCTTGTAGAGGGTAATTAAAATCGAAATCCTTTGGATACTTGTCGGTCTCCGTCCTCGGATAAGATATGTATCCCCTGCTGTATAGCTCTTCAGCGACATTAAGTATATACGCTGAACCCTTACCAGTTATCTTAGTTAAATCTCTAAGCATATAGTCAGTCATTAGAGGTAGCGGCCTTTTATCCACGAATTTTTCAGCATGGTAATTAGATACAACCCCATACTTAGATCCTGAGATGATTTTATAAAGCTCCTTAGCATATCTACCATCTTTAAAGTTTATAGTTTTAGCATGGAACATCTTACCATTATACTCAAATAAGACGTCTATATACCAATATTTCTCCCTCTTAAAACTCTTCCTAGCCCTCTCCCTATCAACGACAAAATATAATGTTGGAGTCTGGCAGCTCCCCCATGAAATTAGACGAACTCTCTTGAATTTCCTAGCCTCCTCAGTAAATAATCTAGTAAATGCGGCGCCAGTAACTAAATCGAAATACGCTCTAAATAATGCTTTGTTAACTAGGTTCCAGCTTAATCCCACCTCCTTATTTAACCAGCTCCTCTTCAACTCCCTAAAATCCAGGCTATTAAACCTCATTCTATAATATCTACCGTCTTTACCCGTTGCATCCCGATATATTTTAAGTATCTCATAACCTATCAACTCACCCTCCGAGTCATTGTCAGTAGCTATAACGAGAACCCTATTCAAATTCCTTTTAAAGAGGTTAACAAGCTCTCTGAAAACCCTACGGTCTCTAACAATAAAT
>DQXH01000022.1 GCA_011043415.1 Thermoprotei archaeon
AATTTAGATATAGAAACTAAGTTTAACGTGATATAATAAACTTGTCTTCCTATTATATTATATAAGTGTGACAATTAAGTAATTTAAATTATTTTACATATGATATTTAAGGGGTTGATATGATCTATTTTATCGCTCAAAACCGTAATTTGGTTGGATTTGAATTAGTTTTATCTAATGTCCCTGGTGCATTGGGGAAAGTATCTTCTTTAATAGCTAGCTATGGATTGAATATCGAATACCTTGAGACATGCTTCCTTTCAGAAGGTGAATATGGATTATTCATTATAGTTGATTTTACAAAATCTAGGATCGAGCCGCAAGACCTACTTAATAAGCTGAGAGGGATACGGGAGTATGTTTTAAGCGTATCACTGGCGCCGACGATAAGAGATATAATATACCCCCCAAGGTTCTGTATAATAGATTTAGGTGGAATTAGAGCGATACTACTCTCTGTAGCAAACATAGAGGGGATTATTAAGGGGTTAAGAGAGAGATTAGGAGATAATATCAATAGTATTTTCCTATTTCAGTTGGGATATTCAGTAGGTAAGAAGACGTATGAACTCTATGCAAAGATGAGGAATATAAAGGATATAAACGACGGTATAAAGCTTTTCATGGCATTAATTAGGGGTGCTGGGTGGGGGGAGATCATTGACTATACTATAGAAGACAATAAGTTAATTCTTAAGATAGATAGACTTTGGGAGTGTGAGATCCAGAAGAGGGAGGTGGATAGACCTGCAAGTCACTATGTTAGAGGGATTATAACCGGCTTCTTTAGAGAGATTACTAGACTAGGACTCGAGGTTAGAGAACGGAAATGCATAGCTCTAGGAGACCCATATTGCGAATTCGAAATCCTATTTAAGCAGGGGAACAAGTCTACGTAAGTTATCGATAGACCTTGATGGTTATATCTAAAACTGTAGACTCATTCTTAAGCATATCTACTAATATTCTATTGATATCCTTGGCAGCTTTATCCGCTTTAATCGCTATAGTACGTTCATCAACAAATCCAGACTTCCTTACAACCAGCGAGTCATTAGATTCTAGAATAAGATCTTTAGAACCATAGGCATTCACAACCTCAGTTATCCCCCCAGATTTTAGTATGATAATTATTTTTACGTCATCATCTTTAATCGCTTCTTTAATATAATTAGGTAATGATGAAGCCGAGCACTCCGATCTTACAGCTATTATACAGTCACCCCTCGGAGTAACATGCCTTTCTCTAGTAATCTCGAATGTACTTTTATGGGTAGCCCTGATATTTGGATGTCCATATGCTTTAAATGTATAGCTTAATCCTTCCATCCGAGCCTCCCCCTCAATGGGACAAATGCACATTTTAGCAGGAACTCCTCCTTAAACCTTTTTTCATCAACTCTAGTTACTTTAATTAAATCCTGAAAATATCCTCTGCCAATCGGTATAACTAGTCTACCACCTATTTTTAGTTGGTAGAGCCATGTATCTAGTACTCTGGGAGCAGCTGCGGTGACGATGATACCATCATATAAATATCCTTTATAATATGGTGGCCAACCTAATGACCCATCGCCATAGATTATTTTTACCCTATTATATACTCCCACCTTGTAAATATTGCCTGTAGCGAATTTAACGAGCCTAGGCTCAATTTCAATACTATATACAAAACCACGGCTAGAATCTTTAGAGACTATATAAGCTAGAATCGCTGCCTGATAGCCGCTTCCACCGCCTATTTCAAGGTATGTTTCACCAGGTCTGGGAGATAGAGCTTCAGTCATATATGCGTGCATGTGAGGAGCTGATATCGTCTGACCTGTATCTCCGAGGGGCAGTGGGGTGTCATCATAAGCATATTTTTCGTAGCCCGGCCATATAAATAACTTTCTATCTATATTACTGAAAGCCTCTATGATAATTGGGCTTTTTAATATGCCTTCATTAATTAAATAACGGACTAATTCCTTGTTGCTCATATTAGTCTAATCACTTTAAATATATCGTCTCGAGTAAATTAAGTGGTTCAGCCGGAAGCTTAAAGAATGATGCTATAGTAGTCGAGAGACTCTTCATCTTCGTCGGTTCACCGTGGACTATATATACATTTTTAAGTAGATGCTTTAGCCTACTTACGAAGCCTAGTAGTTGCCTTCTATCACTATGTCCTGTAAATCCATCAAACTTCTTTACATTCATATCGATGTGAATCGTTACTATCCTGCCATTATCAATTATATCTATAGATCTCTCCCCATCCACAATCCTTCTACCTAGTGTACCTTCAGCTTGATACGATACGAACATAAGTGAGTTATTGGGATCACCTGCAAGGTGTTTGAGATATTCTATTACAGGCCCTCCTTGAAGCATGCCTGAGGTCGACAATATAATCGCAGGACCCCTTTCATTAATAACCTCATCCCTCCTACTCGGCCGATCTACAGATACTATGTAGTCGGTTTTAAACGGATTCTCTCCACTCTCCCTAAATAATCCACGAATCGCATTACTTAAATACTCGAGATACATGATGTGTATCTTATTTGCATCATCTATCATACCGTCGATATATACTGGAACCACTGGAATTCTATATTCTTCATCCTTAGAATTAATGAGA
>DQXH01000002.1 GCA_011043415.1 Thermoprotei archaeon
ATATTATGTTGAACCTATATCCTCTTGATGTGGAGTGGGTTCCTCCAAAGCTTCTCGTTAGGGATAGAGAGCTTAATGAATTATATGAGCTGGTTACTTCATCAAGCCCTAATATATGGGTATACGGAGATAGAGGTCTTGGTAAGACGCTTACAATAAAGTTTCTATCTAGGAAGCTGGCTCTTGAACGTGATTATGCCAGTATATATCTCTCCTTCAGTAATGAGAGTGTTAAACAATGTATAAAAACTTATTTAATGTCCCAGGGATGGAGAATGAGGTATCATCTGGATGTACTTGATTTTACTGAGTATATTCAAAAACTTCTTGAGGAGCATCGTGCCGTATATATAGTATTTGATGATATTGATAGACTCGGTAGATTTATATCTAATTTAAGTAGTTTTCTATGGGGCTTACATGACAGTCTTATTGAGAAAAGATTATTGACTGATGGGAAGGGAAATAGGAGAGTTTCATTCACATTAGTCTCAACGATTTCGTATAGGCTTATGCCAAGTAAGTTCCACCCATCTACAGTAAGCAGATATTTATTTAAGCCGTTTATGTTTAAGAACTATACTGTGAGTGAGATTATAACATTACTTAAGCAGAGGCTCCAGTATATCGATGGTCTAGACTATACTGATGAAGCTGTAGCTGAGATAGCTAGGCTAGTGGCGACATATTTCTATGGAGATTTTAGGAAGGCTCTTGAAATGACTTTAAATATCGTTAGGAATAAGGGGAGGCTCTATCTAGAGGATGTAGAGGCTGAATGGAAGAGTGAAAAGAGGCGATTCTGGATTGGAGAGTTCTCAAAACTCAATCCACATCAACTGATAATATTATATGCATTAGCATATATGTCAGTCCAAAAGAGGAGGAAGACTGGGGAGGAGTATCCCCATATACTTTATAAAGACCTAGCTTCAGCTTCAAATACATTATGCAAGAAATTCAATATACGTAGTATAAGCCCACGTATGATGACATACTGGATTAACAGATTAGAGGAGAATGGATGGCTCGTAAGAGTAAAGTCAGATAGGAAACTATATGTGACTATAGGTCATAATCCAGAGACGCTATTAGATGCATTCGAGCACCTAGACTGGGATATTGTATTAGCCAAGGTGTAAAACATGAATGAAGACATATCAAAGAGGATAGAGCAGCTGCTCAATGAGGCAAATAGAATAAAACAGATATCAGATGAAATAAAGCAATGGATTGAAGCATTAAACAAGGATATAATGAGTAAGATTAAGTACCTACTGGCACAAGCCTATCCAAACATAGTTGACAGCGAACTAGAGAATTTCATAAAGAAACCCTATGCAGTTATTCCAAGACGTGAGGATGAGTGGCTGCTAGTGGTACCGAAATTCATTGGAGGATATAATTATGGATACTTGTTCCAAGAAACCGAGTCATATAGAATCTATGTAGTCAATAGATGGATATCCTGGATATACGAGCTTCCAGAGCAACTTAGAGAAGAGCTTGGGCTTGATAAACCCTCTACAGCTGCATATGTAGAGGATAATATATTAAAGGTTCCCAAATCCCTTCAAGATGAGTTCTGGATTAAATATAGGAAGTATCTAGTTAGGAGGGTTGATGAAGAGAGGCTGCTTATAAAGAAGAGTAGGTATCCAGAGCTCCTCCTTCAACTCGTTCAAGATGGGATAATACCTTATCAGCCTAAGGCAGTAGACGAATCAGATTTAATCGATAGAGAATGTAGTATAACCCTTAGAGACTACCAGAGAGATGCATATGACTTCTTCATGAGGTATGGAAATATAGGTGTCTTCTGGGCTCCTGGTCTCGGCAAAATGTATCTAGCCCTCTATATAATGACTAAGCTTAAGGGAAGGAAGCTGATTATAGTGCCGACTAGAACATTAATAGAGGAGTGGACTAGGAAGATAAGGGCTTTGACTCCGCTGGAGCCAGATGAATATCAGATTATAACGTACTCAGCTGTAAACTATCCATCGTTTAAGAAGATATTGAATGAGAAATGGACTTTAACGATATATGATGAGGTACATAGGCTACCTGCAGATACATTCTCAAGGCTTGCATGGATAAACACCAAATATAGAATAGGTTTATCAGCGACACCTATGAGAGAGGATGGTCGAGAGCATCTTATATTTGCATTATCAGGGTATCCAATAGGAGTCAACTGGGATAAATTCAGGAAATACGGGTTGATAAAGCCTCCAGAAATAGATGTAATTATAGTTAAGAACCAGAGGATGAAGATAGAGTATCTGAATAAGCTTATAAACCGCTATGATGGACGTAGAATAATATTCTGCGATAGCATAGACATGGGTAAGATGATAGCTAATAAATTCAATATCCCATTTGTATATGGCTCATCAAGAAAAAGGCTTGAGGTCATAGAGTCGAATCCAATAGTAGTATTAAGCAGAGTCGGAGACGAGGGAATAGATATAACCGATATAAAGGCGATTTTCGAGGTAAGCTTCTTATACGGCAGTAGAAGGCAGCAGCTCCAGAGACTAGGTAGGCTTCTCCACTCAAGGTACAAGGGGTACTATGCAATTCTAATGACTAAGGACGAGTTTAAACAATATAAAAAG
>DQXH01000134.1 GCA_011043415.1 Thermoprotei archaeon
ACTTAGAAGTAGTTTTACATACTCTATCGCCTCATCATAGTTTGAAGATAATTTTAAAATCGATATACCATAGATTATCGAACCTAATGTAATCTCTCCCTCCGACTCAGAGCCAGACATTAGGATAATCTTTACTTTGCTATATACATCCTCTTTAGAGGGGTCGCCTAAGTTAATTTCAGAGGGTAGTTCAATATAATTTAGATTATGCTGAACCGCTACACTCTTGTATTCAAAGGCATAGTCTATTGATCCAGACTCTAATAAGGAGATCAATTCTATACTTTTAGGCCTAACTACGATATTATCTGTATAAACTTTGAAATTATATGGTACTCTCAAGATAACTTCATCTCCAATAGTCTGGTAATCTATATTTGTCCTTGATATAAGCAGACGATTTAATATGCTGAAGTTGCCTGAGATTATGGAGGTTAATGCGATGACTCCAACCGCTCTATATCCGCATGGGTCTTTATTAGGGTCTGAGAAACCATATTTAACATCATCCTTCAATAATATTTTAATCCATTCTCCTGGATTCTCACGTATTATGTCGGAGTACTTGGACGAGTTTGTATACGCTATAACCATTTCATTTACTGCGAAGCCGATATACCAATTAATATATTTCGGATAAAGCATTTTATCAAGTAGACTATAATCAGCTACTGCAATAATATCTGCATATTTCCCCGCATCTATAATTTTACGTATCGCATCTACACTGCCACTATACTCAATATTTACTTTAACGCCATATGTATCCTCATATAACAGACTAAATTCATTTAGTGGTTCGGATAATGAGCCCGCTGAAAAGATTTTAATCGCCTTATTCTCTAAGCCTGAATATAAATAGTAGATACCTCCTAATATAACTAATAGGATAGCTATTACCACTAGAACTCTCTTCATTCTAGTAATATATTCGTTATTGGATAACCAATAAATTATCGTATATAATTTATATCATATAACCATCCAACTCTTCTACCATCTCCCTGAATCTACTACTCTTTAAAATATTTTGTAGTGACTTTACGTATTCCTTATTAGCATCTTCCTTTCTTACTATAAAGTCGAACTCCTCCCACTTTAATGGGATGAAGTGGAGTTTATAATATGTCGAACAGTATTTTATACATATTCCGACATCAGTATATCCCTCTAAAACCTTATTTGCCACATCCATATGTGTATAAACATATTCATTATACCCCTTAATATAATCCTCGGCTCTTCCACTCAAATTCTTCTCTCGCATATAACTTGTAAATATATGGTCTATGAATATCCGTGTTCCAGAACCTGGGTTCCGGTTGATAAACCTTAATTTGCCTGTAAACAGTCCCTGATAGATCTCTTCCAATGAATATTCTTCTCTAGAGATGAAGCCTTGAAGTCGCTTAAAGCCTTTAATAAGATGTAAATCAATTCCACGGGAGTATTCGTCTATATAAGGCTTATTGTATGAGTCTGTTCCAGGGTGATATAAGTGTATCCCTGACAAATCCGCTTCCCCGAGGATTAAGGCGGCCAAACCCTTTAATGATCCTATATAATATGTCTCTAGCCTATATCCATCTTCAAGCATAAGACCTACGAGTTTCCTTACTAAAATATCGTCGCTTCCAATATAATATATTGCTCTATACGCCTCCTCACCCCTCAGCCTCTCAACCTCAAATTCCTTATTAAAATATTTTCTATAGCTCCGTAGATATATGTTAATCAACTTTAAGCCCTCATATGTTAATTTTGCTCCGCCTCCCCTCCTACCTCCTCTCCTCGCCTCGATGACTTTATAGCCTAGAAGATTCTCGAGCTTCATTAGATGCTCCCAAGCCCGTGTATACGGGATATTAAGAGCTTTCGAAGCCGATAATATACTTCCAGTTTTATGGATCATCAGAAGTAACTTGGCTAGATTTTCATTCAGTATCTCGGTATTATTCTTATAGAGTGATAAAGACAGCTTCTCTTTAAACTTACTCATATAAAAGAAAATATATTTATAGGTATAATAGTGTGACGGATTATATTACTTAGGTTGGTAAACAATTCTATCTAATTGAATTATTAAGATCGTTAATTATATTAATTCATGGTGTTCTATATGGCGACGTATCTAGTTGATAAGATTGCAGACTATGTTATAGATTTGAAGACTCGTGAGGTTCCATTTGAGATTAGTAAGTTAGTTAAGGAGAGAGTCCTCGACAGTATTGCTACCGCTATAGGCGCGCTTAACTCTCCTCCAATCAAGGCAATATATAATACGTTGAAGGATATAGCTGGAAAAGGATCCTATGGGTTTGGATTTGGTGAGGTTTCACCCGATCAGGCTAGCTTCTTAAATGGATGTCTAGTTAGATACCTGGATTTTAATGATACATATCTCTCTAAAGAGGCTCTCCATCCAAGTGATAATATTCCAGGTATATGGGCTGTTGGAGAGTATGTAGGTGTAGATGGAGAAACATTTATCAAGGGGATCATCGCATCTTATGAGCTCTCATGTAGATTAGCCGATGCATCGTCTATAAGGAATAGGGGATGGGATCATGTAACATATATTGCGATAGCCTCGTCTGTTGGGGCCTC
>DQXH01000067.1 GCA_011043415.1 Thermoprotei archaeon
CATTTATAACATTGTTTAAAGATGATTTTTACTGATTAAAAATCCATAATAATTAAATTAGTTTTAAACCTACAATAAGAATATGATTCTAAACCTATTTCGCAGTGAATTCCATATATTTTTAAAAAATATATTAAAATACTTATATTTGTGTAATTATCATAATTAATTTTGCAATGGCACGGAGACCACGTGAATACCTAGATGAATTAGATAAAAAGATATTGAATATGCTCCAGAAGGACGGGAGACTATCCTTTACTGATATAGCGAAGAAGCTTAAAATTCCGCAGTCTACTGCGAGGTTTAAGGTTTTAAACCTAATCTCAAGAGGATATATTAAGAAGTTTGTAGCGATCCCAGATTATGAAAAGATTGGATATCCATATGCCCTTGTAATGTTGCTCGATGTCGACTTAAATAAGATTAGTGATATTATGGGTGAGCTTGAAAATATGGAAGAGATCCACCATGTACTCCAGACGACGGGTAGACATGATCTAGTAGCTATCTTCATGGCTGCTAGTCTACAGCATATTAATGAGATAGTTAAGAAGGTTAAGACTATGCCGGGGATAAAGGGTGCCGAGGTCCTTGTTGTTACAGGTAGGCTGATAATTAGTCCCGGTGTACCGGTAAAGTAGATGTCATTTAGCTTATATAATTAAGTGTGATAAGATAATAATCTTAAATATTACTTTTTAGACTCTCTATTTGATGTATATTCCATTCATTAAAATCCCTTATGAAGAGGAATATATCACAGGCTTGAAAGACGTGTTTGAATCAGGGATGTATGTAGAGGGTGAGTATACTAGAGAGTTTGAAGAATTATTTGCTAAGTATGTAGAGGTAAAATACTCTGTTGCTGTTAATAATGGTACATCTGCTGAATATCTTATTCTTAAGGCGCTCGGTATCGGTCCCGGAGATAAAGTAGTGGTTCCTTCCTTTACATTTATATCCACAGTCTCTCAAGTGATGCATTTGGGGGCTAAACCCGTCTTCGTAGACGTAGATCTGGATACATATACTATAGATATAGAAGATTTGAAAAATAAGGTCGATGGAAGCGTGAAGGCTGTAATAGCGGTTCATTTATTCGGGCATCCAGCTGATTTAAAGCCTATCTTAGAATTGGCTGATAAATATGGTTTCTATGTGATTGAAGACGCGTGTCAAGCTCATGGAAGTAGATATATGAATAAGCATGTAGGAGGATTTGGATATGCCGGGTTCTTCAGCTTTTACCCTACTAAGAATATGACTGTATATGGGGAGGGAGGGATGATAGTATCTAATGATGAAGGGATCATTGATAAAATTAGATTGCTTAAAAACCATGGTATAACTGAGAATGGCGATATAATTACATTGGGTTATAACATGAATTTCAATGAGATCCAAGCATATTTGGGTATAAAATCGCTGTTAAAGCTAGATGACTACGTTAAAAGGAGGAGGGAGATAGCTAAAATGTATAATGAGGAATTAAGTGGTTATGTCGATACACCTATTGAAAAGGAATATGCATATCACTCCTACTCTCTATATAGCATTAAATCGAGAGATAGGGATAAGCTACTTAAGTTTCTAAGGGAGTCTGGCATAGATGTAAGGATATACTATAAAAAGCCTTTACATCGGCAGCCTATCATCAAAAGGATTCTCGGCGAAATTAAGCTTGAGAATACTGAAAAGCTATCTAAAATTATCCTCAGTCTACCTATCTACCCGAGTCTAAGTGATGCGGAGATAAGCTATATAATTAATAAAGTTAAAGAGTTTCACAGTATGTAGTGTATCTACTGCTTTAAGATATCTAATGTAGTATCTATAATTACTTCTAGTGGGTCATCGAATTTATTTAATATCTCCTTCGAATCGATACGATATTTATCTGGGTCTCTAAGTATTTTAATCGTCTTCCTAATGATTTTATCTATATCTGGAATATACCATATCGGTAATCTATGCTTGATTAAAAACCTCGTTATCTTATTATAAAAGTAATATGATATAGTTGGCACCCCTAGTAAAGCCCCTTCCCTAGCCATAGTCCCACCGCTGTTTAGGTTTATGTCTGAAGCTGCGATGAGTTCGGGGGCGAAGACTACATCCCTTAATATAATCGTATTAGGGATCTTACTAGCTAGCTTCAACTCCTCTTCATACCTTGGTATATATATTATCTTTGCATATCTAGAGAGTTTCTCTAATACTTTATATATAGGCGGCTTAACATTTAATGAATAGCTCGCCTTATACTCTATCATCCTAAATACTATGATCCTCTCATCCCTATCAAGGTATCTGCTTCTAATCTTCTCCCTATCCACATCCATCCTCCTAATCCACGCGACTTCCTCGATTCCATAATATCTAATAATATCTCCAGGATCTATGCCGAACCTACTCCAGTCACTTATACTCCATGCAGCTGGTGTAACTAGTTTAGTAGATAATGGAACAGTTAATTTAGCTACTGGAATATTATATGGCGTATCATTTACATGGATGACGGGGATTCCCATGTGGAACGCGGTCCTAATCCCTGCTACGTTTCCATGGCTCCATAATATATC
>DQXH01000018.1 GCA_011043415.1 Thermoprotei archaeon
AATGACTGGCTTATTGAAAAAGGATATTTAAAGGTTAAGGGCGATGTTAAGCCAGGGTCTAAGATAGAAGATGTTGATATAGACTGGAGTGATACCCTTGCATGGGGATGGGGTGGTTATTATGCACGTATATTCCTCAATATTAAGGATAGGGAGGAGAGTGGTGTTATAGAGCCTAAGGAGGTCCCTAATATTATCAGTCGCTTAAGAAGTGACATCCTATCTATCCGAGGGCCTAATGGAGAGAAGTGGAGGAATTTAGTATATACTCCAAGTGAATTATATAAAGTAGTTAACGGCAATCCACCTGACCTGCTAGTATATTTCAATGATCTAAACTGGAGGAGTGCGGGGACATTCGGATATGATAACTACTATCTTCCTGAGAATGATACTGGTCCAGACGATGCGGTCCATGATTATAATGGAGTCTTTATCTGGTACTCATCCAAGTTTAGAGAATCTAATAAGGTGGACATCAAGATATACGATATACTTCCAACTATACTAAAATACTTTGATATCGAGCCTCCAAGTGACTTGAGGGGGTCTGTTATAGACGATGCCCTTAGATAGCTTTATAAATATCCTAAGCTCCTAAGCCTATCTTTAATCTTCTCCTCTTCCTCAGGCGTATACGTTTCCTCAACCTCACCTAAAGCCTCATTGATAATGAATTCAAGGAGTTCCTCGACACTCTTAAACTCACCCTGACTCTCCTCAACAGTCTTCTTAAGTAGTTCATAAGACTTCTTAGAAATTTCTATTTTAACCTTCTCCATACTCCCACCTTAATCTAACCAATTATTAATTATGTAGGTGTCTTACAATATAACCCTTTAGGTTTCAAAATATTTTAGTAGATTCCCTTGGGGGGTCTCAACCATCCGGCCCATTCATCAAATTTTTCATGGGCAGTTTGCCTATCATCGACCCCCATAGTAAATTTTAATACATAAGTTGATTTTAAATAAACATCCTCATTTTCCAAATCAATCTAATCTAATATCCTGCCGATGACTAATGCTGTGATGAGGAGTATCAAGGGCATTCCAACCATGGCGAATATCGTTATAATAACTATCATTATACCCGGATGTGCATTGGTTTCCAAAAGAGTCTTCCCAATTAGATATGATAGTATTAATCCTAAAACACCAGCTACTATTAAGGAGGTTATGTAGATTCTCCGATTCAACCTTATCCTCATTAAAATCAATTAATACATTATGGTAATCATAAGATAATTATTATTACTCGACTTGGATTCTTAATAAATATTCATGGAATGAAATATTTCTAGACGGGGATTCTATGAATCTAAGGCGACGAATTCCGATTTCTAATTCAGTATTAGGTGCTGTAAATGATTTCCTCATACTGGAGGATAATCCCTGATAAACAATATATTGAGATTATAGATGGATATTGTGGAGTAGATGAGATTAATAGGATGGCTAAGGAGGCTATGGAGCTTAATGATCAATTGAATAGGCTTGAGAAGATTAATATAGATTTTTTAAGGGATTTAGAGTGGCTTATGAAGATGAGGGATGGAAGGGAGTTTATTAGTATCGACGAATATAGGAAGAGAGTTTTAGGGGAGAAGTATAAGGAGTATTCGTTTAATGAGGAGTATGCTGTGGCCCTCGAGATAAGCGGCTGAAAAACTTGATTATATAGTTAATCCTATTAATTTTTATCTTCATAATTTAGAATCCTTAATCCATTTTCTTATAGACCCTGTCATGATCTTTAGATATGTTTGACGGTCTCCACCAAACTTATAAGATTTCTCCAAAGCCTTTAAATATTCTAACTTAATGTCTTCAAAATCTTTAACCTTCCATTTATACATGTAAAGTGGATACCCATGGTATTCAGTCGTTCTAAAATCACCATAATCTAATTGGTCCAATTTCTTAGCTAACTCAATAGAGTTTAAAATATTATATCCCAATTCGTCGATAGGAGTTGCATCATATTCTCTCCCTGATATATATGTTAAAGATAAACTTGTAGTTTTCTAAAGAAATAAACAAAACATAACAAGGGAAAAATAAATTCTTATATTATTTCATTCTATTATTTTAAATCCCTTAAAAATGCTATAATCTAAGTTTAGAAAAGACGACTTAGATCGAACACGCTACAACCACTTCTAAATCTCTTTATTTTTACATTAGTAAAATAAATCTAAAATTAAATTTTTAAGAGACAAGAATATAATATGAAAAGTTAATAAAAAATTTTATATAAGTATAGTGGAGAATATAATTTTGATATAATACTTACGTGATAACTATGAAAAGGGGTCAGAGTAAGTTTGAGATTGTCTTGGCGATATTGATAGTGATTAATATTATTTTATCTGGTTTGGCGGTTGCCTACGTTGCAAGTTTATCAGGCCAGCTAGGAGCCATTTCAAGTTCCTTGTCAGATATTTCGGATACTTTATCTGGTTTACCGTCTCAGATTTCGTCTTCGGTAAGTGAAGTTGTTAATGAAGCCTTAGGTAAGATTAATATTACAGCGCCACCACCATCTGGACCAACATATGCTGGAGAAATCAAGATCGGCATGAC
>DQXH01000061.1 GCA_011043415.1 Thermoprotei archaeon
AGTATCCCTGTCCAATAGTCTCTTATATGTCTCTGGATTCAAGTATCTTAGTCCTAGGAGATATGCTGATACCGTATGCTTATCTAAGCCAAATCTATCCTTAATTTTCTCAGCCAACCTACTTGTATAACTTGGATTCACTAGATATACTTTAAAGTTATATTTTAATGCCATTGTGATAGCGTATTCCAATAGCTTCCTCTTAGGAAATCTATTAGCTTTCCTATTCCCACTTCTATTCTTAGTCTTTTTAATCCTCCTTTTAATCTTAAATAAGTCCTCGTAAACAACTATACCTACTCTATGATGATATGCATATCTCAGTAGTCTGCCTAATGCCTGTAGTCTCAATGTCCATGCCTTATTCCTAGGATATTTAGGTGAGTTTACCTCACCAAACCGTTCAGTCCTAGTCTCCCTTATAATCCCCTGCCTATCAATTATAACCATGTTAATCCTGTCACTATTCAGGTCGAAGCACGCTATCTTATCCCCCTAGCATCACCCTTCTTGAAATGCTTGATGTATGGCTCTATTGATATACCTAGATGCAGATATATCTTACCGTTTCTGAAGACTATCCTAGCATTATAACTTAATTCTTTATTCGATGCCTTGCCAATGACTTCGTTAACCAGGGGTAGATATTCTTCACCGAATCTCACATCGCACTCTATCCAGTCACCATGTCTTCCAGATTTACCGTTTAGATGATAGCTCACTAATAGCTTATCGCTGGATAATAATCTGATATTCTGGTTCCCCTCGAACGTACTGTTTCCCTTACTAGCTATAAACAGTTTCCTTACCTTGATCCTCAGTGGATTACCACCATTATATTCCGCTCCTTTAACCATCAATTTAGCTGTATCTACAACGCTCTTCGCATATCCTTGATTAAGGTCATCTGTAATTACCTTCTCAACATATTCTTTACTTAATCCCTTTGCAAGCATCCTCGTAGCCTTAACCACGGCTTTCCTAAATCTATATGCCAACAAAACTAATCGTTGATAATCCTCATTATAAACATATATTCTTCCTGTTATAGTAACATAATCTATTTTAGGGACTTTAACATCCATGCACATCACCCCCTTACGAGTAAGGGAGACGGCATAACAGCACTTATATACTGTATACATGAGGGGCGGCTACCCACAAATCTTTAATTTTGCTTTATATGTGGATAGCCCGTGAAAAAGCCCCCTCGAAAACATCGTACTCTTGCAGGGCCATCCCCCCATCCAATTCACGGGGGGAGGCCCATGTAGAGAGGGCTTTTCTAGGCTATCCAATTGGGTAGCCTCCCCATAGCTATGTATACTTGTACATTTGGGATGAACCATAGCCCCAGGCGACCACTCCCTCCAGACCCTCTATAGAGCTCCTGGGTCTATAGAGTTTCTGGAGAGCCCTCCACATGTAAGCGCCAGGGTTACATGTGGAGAGTTGGTGGCCTGTTGCAAGCACAAGGGTTGCAACAGACCTATCAGGTGTGTACCATCTTTATTCGATACACACCATCATACAATAAAATATAGATATATAAAGGGTTTTGAGGTGTTTCACGATACCTTTTATAAATGATTTTAGGTGTCGTACTGCGACAGCTTATCGATGTAAAGAATTTTGTTTTATAGAGTGTAGTGCCCTGATATAGATCTTCATTATGGAGATTAAATCATTTCACACTCTAGATCAACTTCATCATATATTTTTAGCAAGTAGAATTTCACTCCAGCCGGTCTCCAATCAACGGTATAATCGAAACCCTTAACGAATTTAGCTGTATAAAACTTCTTATTAGCGGAGTCTAGATAAAAACTTAGGTAATGTGCGAGAAATAAGTATAGCTATAGGGATAGGAAGCTCTACTATAGCCATAATCGCACTAGTCATCTCAATAATTTCAACTAGGAAAAGAGTGATAACATAGGTGAAAACTTATATTACCTGAAATCCTTTACAGGAGCATGACCTGATCGAATAGGAGGTAAAACACCTTTAGACCCATGCCCACTCATAATCCATCAATAAATAGAGGTCTATTTCATGAGGATGACTGAACAATATTTATAGCAAAGAAGAAGAGTTTAAGACGAAGAATGAGGATATGTTATGCTACTTGATACACAGGCTTAAAGGAGATCATACTCACTCCTATGATAAGGTGCAGGGTTTAGAGCGTTCCAAAAGTTTGTGGAAAAATAGAAATCATTAACTGTATATTAAGATGGAGAAGTAATATTGTTATTTAATTTAAGATGTTTATATAACAAGTCATTAATTATGGATTAAAATCATTTATTGGTGGGAGAGGGGAGGATGAGCTATAAATCCCTTACAGAGGATGAACAGGTAGCTTTAGAAATAATTCTAGAAGATCTTCACTACCTCTTCGATAAAGAGGAGATAGATGTAAATGAAATGAGTGCAGTTCTCAATAATTTAAAGTCTGAGGAGATACACGCCTACATCAACTCTCTCTTCTCAGCCTCTAAGCCGGAGAGAGCCCTTCGAGAGGCATTCTTCTCCCTTGGAGGAATCCTCTATAC
>DQXH01000081.1 GCA_011043415.1 Thermoprotei archaeon
TAATTATAAATGAAGTACAGTCTGTGAAGCCCCACATTTTATCCCTATATTTGATAAATAGTTTCCAAGCCTCGCTAAAAATCTCTTCATCAACGTTTATGATCCTCGTCACCCTAGATTCCAAGATATACCTACCCACTTTAACAGCTAACTCCTTATTCCTAGTTAATCTTAATATAGCTGTAATGACTTCGTCGAAGACATAGTCCGATGTATAGAATATTATGGGACCATACTCTCCCTCAAAAACCTTCTTCATAAAAGACCTTGCAGCAACATGATTCTTATCTCTTATATTATAGTATGCTATATATGCAGATGTATCGATGAAGACCTTCATGACTCTTCACTATAGATATACTCATCTATGTTACTCGAATCAGTATCTACACCGAAGTCTAGAGGCTCAGAGTTTATAAATGAATCATCCTCTAAACCATATCTCCAGATAATCCACTCCTCCAAAGCCTCTCTAAGAACATCCTTAAGAGACTTCCCCTCTCTTTTCGCAATCTCCAAAAGCCTCTTATGCAGTTCCTCAGATACCGTAGTCTGAACAACCTTCATACATATCCCGATAAATCTATCACTACATCCATATTTAAATTTTCGAGAAAATGCATTTTTAGATGTATATTTACATCTAAAATAGGATTACAATATTTTCCTCAGCCTCCCTAGTGACTACCCTGGCCTCTCTACAATCTTTAGAACATCAGTTCTATCATGTGGAATATACTATAGATGTGAGTGGATAGAAGTATAGATGCCTAGATTTTTCAGTATCATTAACAGATTCAGAGATATGTTATAAATTATACGAGATTATAGACATATTTAACATTAATATACTACCTTAAATGAAGTCACTGAGATAATCAATTTACTTACATCCATAACAAATTAATGAAGTTATTAAATATTCTTTGGAGACTATTTAGTGACATAAGGAATTGTTACAGCCATACCCTTATAGGAGAGTTGGAAAATGTAGACTAAATGGATAATATATTATTAAGAGACTATGAGTATAGATATATCCTTATTATAAATGTATTACTTTAGCATAGAATAATCCTTCAATCGCCTTATTCACCCTGATCATTTATCTATACTCCTATATACCTATCCAGAGATGATTACTACATTAATAATAATATTGTTATACCCTCAACTACATTTTTTACATGCTGATCTGCTATGAATACTCACCACTTTATTTTTGCTAATGCTATAAGGAAACAATCTGCTAGGGATAATAGATTATAATATTTGAGCATTAGCTTAGTTAAGTCAACTATCAGCTCTTCATAGGTAGTATTTCTATAAAGCTTTTTTACATAATGTTGGTAGATAAATATTTTTAGATACACAGATTATTTGTGAATTATTCTAACTTGTTAACAAGATTGTTAATAAATGGGAATAAAATAGTTATAATTATGAGGAATATTATAGAGAGAGCTGTGAGATTAAGGTTCTACATACTTCCTCATTAGAGGCAGTTACAGGTATGAAGGAGAGAAGTCTTACAGTAGCCTTAACGAGGCTTGAGGATATTGGGATAATTAGAAGGGTATCTAGAGGGTGGATATGTATACAGCCATGTGAGATATGGGAGATAACTAAAGTTGTCTTCCCCTCATCATATATATCTTTAGAATGGGCTCTACATTACTATGAGATCTTGGATCAAGAGATTCATGTTATAACGATGGTCTGGCTAGGTAAGCCTAAGGTTGTAAGGAATAGATATTATATTTTTGAGTTACATAAGATAAAGCCTCAACTTTATTTTGGATATAATGATATGATGATCGCGGAGCCTGAGAAAGCTTTATTAGATACATTATATCTAAGAAAGAAATCCAAGTGAACTGAATCTCGAGACTTTAAACCCTAATAAACTATATACATATGCTAAGAAATACCCTATCTCTATCCAAAGGTATATCAGTAATATACTGCCAGAGATAGATTCCAGGTATATTACTAAAAGTTAGGAGATGAAGGGTAGGTAGATTTATGATTAGGAGAGGACATATATTATTCTATCCTTAATACTCGGTTATATAATATCCAAATATTAGTTTATTGGATGATTAACTATAGGTATTGTTTTAAGTGATTTGGCTTAGGCTTATGACTTTGATGAAGATTTTAAAGAATTGACGATAGAAGAATTGAATGAACTATAGTGCACTACTTAAAGTAACAGCTGAAAGCTTACATGAGGAGAAGTTCAAGGGGCTCCAACTCCCCAGTCGCTGGATTCACCTTTAGACCCAATTCTTCAAGTGTAACCGTGCCTAAAAGATATACATCCTCATCTCCAAAAACGACGATCGAATGTGTTGTTAATTCATTGATTTTAATGCCTATGATGCCCACATCTCTCTCTATAACTTCATTATTGGCCAGCCTAAACCTCCTCTTACCGATAACCTTTATCTTAAGCTCATTCAATATATTAGCTGGAATAACGGTGTATATAGCTCCAGTATCTGCTAATAACTCTATATCTCTATAATAACTGGGATCCTCA